>JBGVKA010000147.1:0-7507 GCA_045129715.1 Eubacteriales bacterium
AGTCTGTCGGCTTGCCAGCAAGCTCGAACGACTATATTTCAAGGAATGTGCGAAAAACTTTGGTTTTCGGGGTGGTGCCGAAAGGCACCACGGTTAATTTCACATTTGTGAAATTAACGTCACATAGATTATATTATAGCACGAAAAATATCGATTGTAAATACTATAAGGGAAAATATTTTACGTGCACGCTACTTACGCGTAAGAGACGCAAGCTCCTCGAATAAGAAGCTCGTTTTTTTGTAGCGGTCTATCTTATACCGCTTGGTTTTTTTGAAAAAACTATTGACAAAAGCAATACTTCGTGATATGATGTATTACACAAGGAGAGGTATTGCATGGATATTCAATTAAAGCGCGGCTTGCTTGACGTTTGCGTTCTTGCAGCAATAAAAAACGAGGATTCATACGGCTACAAGATACTGAAGGACATAAAGCCGTTCGTTGAAATGTCCGAATCCACGCTATATACAATTTTAAAGCGCTTAGAAATGGCGCATATGCTTACAGTACGCACGGCAGAGCACGACGGAAGACTTCGAAAATATTACCACATAACCCGCGCAGGTCTCGGCAGAATTGAGGATTTCAAGGCGGAATGGCAAGAGGTAATGTCAATTTATAAATTCGTAATGAAGGAGGGCAAATAATATGAACGGTATGACTAAAAAAGAGTTTTTATCGCTTCTTAAAAATGCTCTTTTCGGATTGCCCGAGCAGGACGTTCGAGAAAGCATCAATTTCTATAACGAGATGATCTCGGACAGAATGGAAGAGGGATTCTCAGAGCAAGAAGCTGTCGAAAGGATCGGCTCCGTATCAAAAATTGCAGCTCAGATAAAGTCGGAAAAATCTCCTCAGATCGAAGAAGAAGCCCTCACGCCCTCAAAAACGAAAAAGAGATACAGTGCAACCGAGCTCACGCTAATAATTCTCGGTTCACCTCTCTGGATATCCCTCATAGCCGCACTATTTGCGGTTATCATATCCGTTTTCGCGGCAGTATCAACAATCGGTATAGCTCTCGTTGCTACCGCAATTACTTTGGCTATCGTAACCGTAGCGCTGGCTTGGACACTTTGGATAGTCTTTTGCGCGATTGACGTCTCGCTTTTGGCGGTGGCAGTCTCAGGCTTGTTGTGTTTCATACCGTATGCTATAACCGATCGCCTCCTGCACGGCACGTTTATTCTCGGTGCAGCGTTGGTCTGCTCGGGGCTTTCCGCTCTTGCGTTCCCACTATGCAAAAAGACACTTCCCTCCCTCATAGCATTTACCAAAAATTTCACCCTTTTAACGTTTAGGGTTACAAAAAAAGCCTTCACTCTGATGGGATCATCAATAAAAAACGCAACCTTATCAATAATTTCAGCATTTAGAAAGGGATAATAAAATGACTAAAAGAAGAACATTTTTTTCGCTCACCGTCATTGCTGTCGGAGTGCTTTTGATGATCGTTTCATTGGCATCCTGCGGCTTCAATTTAAAAAACCTCGACAAGAAAAATTATGAAACCAATACTCACGAAATAGCCGATCACTTCAACTCAATTTCGATATCCTCCGAGACCGCGGATATTAACTTTGTTCCCACGGATAGCGAAATAGCAAGCGTCGTATGCCTCGATAATAAAAAAATGCCTCACGAGGTAGGCGTGAAGGATGGCGTTCTTAACATCAGTATCAACGACGAACGAAAATGGTACGATCATATCACGTTTTTCGCGACAACGAGCCCCACGATCACCGTTTATCTTCCCGATGACACATACGGTGCATTGTCCATTGACTCCGATACGAGTGACGTTAAAATTCCCGGCGAATTCACCTTCGATAATATCAGCATCGAGCTATCCAAGGGTGACGTTACCTGCTTAGCATCCGCCAACGATTTCATTAAGGTCAACGCAAGCACGGGTGACGTGCACATATCCGACGCAACCGCCAAGGACGTAAGCATTTCTATTTCAACGGGCGACGTAAATATTACACGATGCACCTTTGCGAGTTTAAATGCAAAAACCAGCACAGGAGATCATTGTATTTCTGAATTGAGCGTCGCAGGAGATCTCACGGCTAACGTTTCTACGGGATTTGTAGAGATCAATAACGTCAGCTGTAACAATTTCACCTCTAACGGAAGCACCGGTGATATATGTATCGAAAACTTAAATGCCTCGGATAGATTTTCTGTTGAAAGAAGCACGGGTGACATTGAGCTTGAGGGATGTATCGCAGGACATTTAAATGTAAAAGCATCCACCGGAGACGTTGAGCTTGATAGGAGTGATGCAAGCGAAATTTATATCAAGACCTCTACCGGAAACGTTGAAGGCTCTCTTCTTACAAGCAAGATATTTATAACTCGAACAAATACCGGTAAAGTAAGAGTTCCCGCAAGCGTCGAAGGCGGCAGATGCGAGATCTCAACGGACACCGGCGATATAGAGATCACCACGCCTTAAAGACTCACAATTAAATATATAAAGGGCTTAGCCAAATTTCTTGGCTAAGCCCTTCGTTTTCTATTAACCCTGCAAAGCAGGATTTCATCGCATAGCGATTTCATCCAAACCTGTTTGGATCTATTCCATTTCACAGAAATGGATCTCATTGTGTAAATCCGATCAAGGATTTACACTTATCTCCCAGCTTCCGTCTGTCTCCTCATACCAAGGAGTTTCCGTACCCGGAGAGGTAGTAAGCACGTCGGAGGTGTTGATCTCTACAACCTCGATCTCGGGGTTAATATATTTTTTCATTGTTTCTACCTCCTTTATTACTTGTTGATTACGGAGTTTCTGTAATTGGCTGCGCTCTCAACGTACTTAGCAAAGGCATTTACAAGTGCCTCGTGAGAGGTTCCCCGAGATCCGTTTACAAAGTCGGAGATATGGTAGCTTCCGCCGTCACCAAAGGTGATGGTTTCTGCGAGCGCGTATGCGTATACGTCAAGCTCTACGTACTTTCCGTCAGCATCCTTAACGGTCTTAAGGGTGGTGTTTCCAATCTTAAACTCAACGTTCATGTCGGTTACATAGAAGCGAATGGTGGGATTTGCACTGAGGTTAAGAGTTACGTCGGTAACTATTCCCGAGTTATCCTTTGCGACTGTTCCGCTTATCGTGGGAGCCGCAGTATAGTCTCCGATTATAGATTCGATAAGAGCATTAACTCTTGCGATCTCCTCTCTCGTATTGTAGTCTGCAAAGTAGTTGTAAGCCGCCTTAACGTATGCAAGAACATCCTTTGCAAGAGTCTTTTCTACGTCGGTTGCCTGAGTGTCTGCAAGAAGCTTTGATGCGTACTTGGGAATCGAGAAGGTGAAGGTTGCATTTGCATTCACGCCCTCAGCTACTACGCTTGCGGCAAGAGTAACGCTCTTAGCCGACTCAGATGAGCCGAGAGGAAGAGTTACAAGATAGTAAGCATTTCCATCGTCAAGAGTTACAACGTTTTCTCCGTTAGGATCAAGATTTGAGTATGTTGCACCGTTAAATGTGAACAATTGTGTGCAATTTACGGGAACATATACGTTCATAATGAATTCATTTGCGAGCGTGATGCTCATCTTTGGAGCGTATGACTTGAAAGCGACAGGAACAAGAGAATATACGTAAGTATCCGTACCTTCTGAAGCTTTTATGAATTCAAGCTTTTTATCATTTGCTTTGAAATTGGGATAAGACGCATCCTTCGAGCGCGAAAGAGTTACGTAGTTTCCGTTCTCGTCGGGAATGAATTTAACCCAAGATACGTTCTTACTGTTTGCGGTATAGAGGTTAATGGATGCTTTACCGCTTATAAGCTCAGCTCCCTTTACCGTAATATTTACCACGGTATTGGTGTTGTAGTAGCTTTGACCATCTACAAGACCTGTATACTTTGAGTCGTTAGCGTTAAAGAAGTTGATGGTATTAACAGCCTCTCTTACGTCAAATACACAGTTGTTGTACTTGATATCGATAAGCATCTTTTTGTTACCCGACTTGATATCGCTATTCTCTTCATACTTTCCCGTGATACTATTCAAGGGCGACCCTTTCGCCAGAGTAAGCTTAACATTATTGAAGGTGAAGTACATAGCCTTATAATGCTCGTCGTCAGCATCACTGTTGTACGTTGCCGAGAACGCATTTATCTGGAGCAGTCCGTAATTGTTAAGGATTATTTCACCGTTGATTATTTCGTAATATCCGGGCTCACCGTAAACGCCTTTATCCTTCCAAGACTGACCTGCCTTCCACTTTGCACTTGCGGGAAGGAAATACTTTTCGGGAGTAACCGTGTGTCCGCCGAGGTCTATTACTATCGTGCTGACGCTCCAGTTAAGGTTAGTCGACGGAAGAGTTGTCACCATATCCTTTCTTACGTAAACGATCTTTCGCATAGAAGTGTTGTCTATGCTCTTTGCATCGTTTACAGCAGTACCGAATGCAGTGCTTCCCTTTACAAAGGTATACGTTCCGTCACCGTTATCCTGGAAAATAACTACGGGATACGTATCTATATCGGCGTATTGGCTTGGTATTGCTCCGTAAGGTGTCTGGGCAAGAGTATAGGTGACCGTATTATCGGCAGAATTTGTCGAGAGCTTGTAAAGATCGTGAGCGAAGCTCTTGTTTCCGGGAAGGTTAACGTCCGTTTTGGGAGTCAAGCTTGACGGAACGGTAAGAGTTGCGTATTCGCCACTCGCATTTCCAACGAATTTCACAGACGATCCGTTGTTTGCGTTAACGCTGTACCAAGTAAAGCTGTTGCTATCCGTAATTACGTTAACGGCACCAACCTCGATGTTCGCTATCGTATTCGTGCAGTAGTACTTCTTTCCGCTTACAAGTCCCTGATAGTTTTCATCGTTTGCTCCAAAGATATTGATCTTCTTGGTCGCATTTGAAATATCTATCGTACAGCCGTCGTCAAACTTAACGTTGACCATCATCTTCTGAGAGAATTTCTTGGAGACGGTGGAGCTATCGCTGAACGTGCCCACAAGCTCGGTAACAGTTGCTCCCTCAGCCAAGGAAATATTTACGTCCTTAAAAGTGAAGTTAACCGTTTTATAGTTGGTATCGGTAGCGTTAGCCTCATAAACGTCACCGTAGGCATTCATATCAAGAATTCCCTTATCCTTAAGAACGATGTTACCGTTCTTTATTTCATAATAAGCGGGAGCACCATAAACAGAGGGATTATTCGCATAGCTGTTTCCGTACTTTGCAACCGCAGGTAATACGTGCTTTGCGGACTGATAGAGTGTATATTCGTTCAGATCGAATATCATCGTTCCGACGTTCCAGTTGAAGTTAGTGCTGTAGTTATCGACCGTAACGTCGCTTCTGAAGTAAACCACAACCTCGGCAGTCGTTGAGCCTGAAACGGGCGTTCTCGCGTTTGCCGACATCGTATAGTAATCGCTATATCCATCATAGAACGTCCAATCACTGTTATCATTCTTTCGCGAAAAGGCTACCATAGGACTTCCTCTGTGCTCCTCGGGAATCTTACCGTAAGGAGTATCAAGAGTGACTACCGTCATTTCGAGATTTGCAAGCTGCTTCCAAGCACCGTCCGTGTATAAATAGTAGTTTCCGCTTACGGTATCAAGGTATTTATCGCCTGTGCTTGCTGTAGCCGTAGGCGCACCCGAACCAAAGCTCCAGATACGCTCTGTTCCTGCTGCTTTCATCGCTTCAATTGAAGCGTCTATAGTATCATTCTTTTCGGTATGGCAGTTCGTAGCGGTATATATGCCATTCTCACCAACGGTAGTATAAGCGGCTATATCCGCCCACGTTACGTTAGAGGGGGTCTCTCCGTTATAAGCATAAGTACCCGTGGTGTAGCAATTCGTAAGAGTAAGATCTCCGATGCTCTTCACCAAGTTGCCTAACGAATCCGTAGTTTTTTCCGAGGGAGATACTGCACCGACAATTCCGCCGTAATTATAAGCGAGCCCCGAAGCCGCATCACCCTGAGAGATTGAGCCTGTAAATGCACAGTTATCTATAACGGTATTGAGTCCCGCAGTTCCCGCAATTCCGCCAACGAAGACAAAATCTGCGCCTGCCTCAAGCTTCGCCGCGGAGGTACAACCCTCGATAAGAGTTCCATACGCCATACCGCATATAGATCCGAGTCTGCCCGCCTTGTAGGGATTATCGAAGCCCTTGTTACCTGCATTGCTCGATTCGGTGTTTACTGCTACGATCTCAACGCCATCATTCACAACGCATCCCGAAATTATATTGAAGCTTACGAGCTCGTCATTATATGCTACTGCAGGAGAGCCTGCTATACCGACGATAGCACCGCTGACGCCTCTGCCTACCACCTGAACGTTCTCAAGAACGACGTTCTCGATGACGGCACCGTATATCGCGCCAAAGAGTCCCGAGCCGAAGCTTGTTGTAAACGCAGGAGTATAAACGGTAGAGGCAGCCGAGGTGATAACTCCGTTTTTGATGGAATATCCGCATCCGTCGTAGTTACCGTCGAAGGCACGCATATTGCTATGGCTTTCAAAGTAGAATCCGATAGACTGGATCATCTTACCGTCAAGGTCAATATCGCAGGTCTGTTTGAAGTACTTGCCTGCAAACACTGCATTGCTCTCGCTGTCGATGATCTTCTTTGCCATCCAAAGAAGGTTGGAGGGGTTAGAAACGAGATAAGGATCATTCTCGGTTCCCTTTCCCTCGGGCGCAGTCAGTGTGGTTCCGTCCCACACATCATTGGGCTTATCGGTGCCTTCATCGTCAAGGTCGATAACGAACTGGTTGGCAGTCATATAATACGCATTTCTCGTGGGAGAATAATATTCAAATGCAACCTTGTTTTCACTTGCGTCAAAATAGAACATTGCAACAAGGCCCGAACGGAATCTATAATCCACAGCCTGAGGGTTTATAAGCATTTCGGTAACAGTGTTAACTACACCGTCCACGTATGCGTTAGAGCGTGTAATGAGAATGTGATCCGAGGAAACGTGTCCGGAAATGACCATCTCTATGTTAGGATGCTTTACTACGAACTCATCCCACATATCGTCACCGTTATTCATAAAGTCACGCATTATCGAAGGAGGTGTTCCGTCACCGGTATCATCGGTCGTTCCGTCTGCGTAGAGATAACAGTGGGTGCTTACGATTACCTTATGATCCTTATACTTATCCTGAGATATCACATCGGATGCCCAAGCGAGAACCTCGTCGCTTGCACCGTAATCAAGATTAAGGAAGAGATAATTTACGTCAACACCGTCAACGGTTACGGTAAAGGTACGCCAAGTATTCGCATATGACACCGTAGCGCTTGTAACCGGGTCCTTTGCTCCTGTATCGGTGTACTTACCGCCACACTCACCCTCAAACTGAGAGGTGAAAAATTCGATGTCCTTAAAATGATCGTTGAAATAGTCATAGCTCTTCATTATATCGTGATTTCCACGAACGAGAGAATAAGGAACGTGACCGTTAAGAACGGATATAGCAGCTTCGGCAATATCC
>JBGVKA010000148.1:0-4751 GCA_045129715.1 Eubacteriales bacterium
AAGGTTCTTATTCTGTATTCGGGGCCCTTGGTATCGAGCATTATCGCAATAGGGAGATCAAGCTCCTCGCGAACCTTTTCTATAAGCTTTATTCTGCCGAGCTGCTCCTCGTGAGAGCCGTGGGAGAAATTAAGTCTTGCAACGTTCATTCCCGCCTTACAAAGACCGCGGATAACCTCCTCGTTTTCGCTTGCGGGGCCTATGGTACATACTATTTTAGTTTTGCGCATCGTGTTTTCCTTTTTTGCTTTGATCATAGAATTTCTTATATATTTTATCACGCGAGTCTCAATAATGCAAGAGTTTTATAAAATATTTTGTTTTCCCTCCGTAGTGTTACAAAATATTTTGTTTTCCCTCTCCGTTACGGTTTTCGAGATACGAAGTTGCGAAAGAAAAGAGGACGGAAAGCTTTTACGGCTCTTCGTCCTTTTCCGATAGCGGAAAGCGTGTTTTAAATTTAAAAGCTATCCTTTAGGGTACACCCTTAAAACGCTCTCTGATGCGTGATCTGTTTACGGTTGCGGCTTCAAGAGAGCACTGCCGAGCTACCGCGGATCATTTTCACCTCTTCTTCACTGAGCTCACGGTACTCGCCTCTTTTAAGCGAGGTATCGAGGGGCACGCCTGCGATAGCGATCCTTTCAAGATACACGATGCGCATACCGACCGCCATTGCCATTTTCTTGACCTGATGCTTTTTGCCCTCGGTTATGGTTATCTTTACTGCGGTGACGGGGACGTCTCCGTGTCTCGTGTATTTAAGCCTCGCGGGATCGAGATCGAGATGCTCTGCGATATCACGGAAGGTGCACTCTCCGACCTTCTCCGCCTTGGCAGGCGCGGTCTTATGCACCGACGAAGCCATAATATCAACACCGCTCTCAAGCCTTTTTATCTTCTCTTCGTCAAGCTCGCCCTTGGCGTAGAAGAAATAGGTCTTCTCTATCTCGCTCTCGGGATTGGTAACGCGGAAGGAAAACGGTCCGTCATCGGTTATTAAGAGAAAGCCCTCGGTGTCCTTATCGAGTCTGCCTACGGGGAAAAGTCCCTCGCGCTCACGCTCGTCAAAGTAATCCATTACCGTTTTATGCCTTTCGTCCGAGCAGGCGGTGATACAGCCTCTCGGCTTATTGAACATATAGTATCTCATTTTTTCATGATCCTCATTGAATTGAGTATGGCAAGCACCGCTACGCCGACGTCGGCAAAGACGGCAAGCCACATATTAGCAAAGCCAAGCGCGGAAAGAACGAGCACGGCTCCCTTTATTCCGAGAGCAAGGACTATGTTTTCTCTTGCGATGCGGAGCGTTTTTCTCGCACCGCGTATTGCTTCGGGGATCCTCGAAAGATCGTCCGAGGTTATAACGACGTCGGCACATTCTATCGCACTGTCACTTCCTATTGAGCCCATTGCGATACCCACGTCGGCAAGGGTTATCGAGGGTGCGTCGTTTATTCCGTCTCCGACGTAGAGCGTTTTTCCGCTTCCGCTTGATATTATTTTTTCAAGCTCTTCGAGCTTATTTTCCGGCAAAAGCTCCGCCTTTACCTCGTTTAAGGAAAGCTCGCCCGCTATTCTTTCGGCTCTTTCCCTTTTGTCTCCCGTAAGCATAACGGTATGCGTGACACCGCATTTTATAAGCTCGCGGACGGTAGATGCCGCCTCGCTCTTTATCTCGTCCGAGATTATTATTGCACCGAGAAATTCACCGTCTCTTGCAACGTAAACGAGTGCCTCGCCATCCGAGTCTA
Source organism: Eubacteriales bacterium (assembly GCA_045129715.1). Taxonomy (GTDB): domain Bacteria; phylum Bacillota; class Clostridia; order Oscillospirales; family CAG-272; genus UBA1740. The sequence goes on from JBGVKA010000148.1 coordinate 1,758, forward strand.
TACCCTCCGGCAGAGTGACGGAGTATTCCTTCATAAGTCTTTCGTTACCAACCGCGATAACGCTTTCCGAAACGGTGCCAACGCTTCCCCTTCCCGCCATCTCACGAATATCCGAGGCAGGCACAAGCTCTCGTGCTCTTTCGCATATCGCTAAGGCTATAGGGTGACGCGAGGCGTATTCCACGCCTGCGGAAAGCGAGATAAGCTCCTCGGAGTCTATTTTCTCCGACCTTGTGCCGACTACCGAGAATTTACCCGTTGTGAGCGTTCCCGTTTTATCAAAGACTGCGTTCTTGACGCTCGCTAAGGGTGAGAAGAAGCTTCCTCCCTTAAAGAGTATTCCGCGCGACGCCATAGAGCCGATGCCTCCGAAGAATGCAAGGGGCACCGAGATAACGAGCGCGCAGGGGCAGGACACTACGAGAAATATAAGCGCACGGTATACCGAATCCTGCCACTCGGTAAAGCCGAGAAGCGAGGGCACGGTCGCGAGCAGGACGGCAAGCGAGACGACGATGGGAGTATATACCCTTGCAAACGCCGTGATAAAGCTTTCCTCTCTCGCCTTTCTCTCGTCCGCATTTTCTACCATTTCAAGAATGCGCATTGCAGAGGACTCCGATGCGGGACGAAGCACCTCGCATCTAAGCACGCCGCCTACCACTACGCATCCGCTCTCTACTCTGTCACCCTCAGTGATGCTTCTGGGCAAGGACTCGCCCGTGAGAGCCGAGGTGTCGATATCGGCAGAGCCGTTTATAACGAGGGCATCGACGGGAACGCGCTCACCGCTCTTGACTATTATCGTCTCACCGGCGGTAACGTCCTCTGCATCCACTACGACCTCATTGCCGTCTTTTACGACGGTTGCGGTATCGGGGCAGATATCCATAAGGTCGCGTATTCTCTTTCTCGATGCCGAAACGGCTCTATGCTCAAACGCCTCGCCTATAGCGAAGAAGAGCATAACGGCAACCGCCTCGGTCATTTCACCGACCGCGATAGCACCTATCGACGCTATGGACATAAGGAATTTTTCATCGAGAAAGTCGCGCTTAAGTATTCCGCGGAAGGCGTCGATATAGACCGAAAGTCCCGAAAAAGCGAGTGCTGCGGCGTATGCGATAACGCTGAGGGTATGAAGGGACAAGGCATCAAGTGCGAGTGCCAATAAGAAGAATACGGCACCGCCGAGCACCTTTGCTTTATCGTTTTCTATAAGCCTTAAAATTCTCATTTCACTATCTTAACGTTTTTATCAAACGCTTTTGCCTTTTCGGAAAGAAGAGTCAAAAGTGCGTCCTCGGGCAGAGATGATTCGACGGTGAGCTTTTCGGTGAGAAAATTGATCTTCGCGCTCTCGATACCGTCGCATTTTTCCATATTAGCGGCAAGCTTTGCCGCACAGTTGGGGCAATCAAGCCCTACGATTCCATACTTAAATTTCATAAAAAACCTCCAAGATTGATAACTTTAATTTACATTTTCATTGTATTTTGATAAAAAGCCAAGCGCACGCCTTATTCATCTATATGCTCTATAGCCTTCTCTATGATATCCCTGACGTGAGAATCCGCAAGCGAGTATATGATATGCTTTCCGCGCCTTTCCGCGCGAACGAGATCGGAGTCTCTGAGCACCTTAAGCTGATGCGATACTGCCGAGTCGGTCATCGAAAGAAGCTCTGAGAGCTCACACACGCAAAGGGGCGAAAGATCAAGGGCTGTAAGTATTCTTATTCGCGTTACGTCACCGAAATTCTTGAAAAATCCCGCAAGGCTTGAAAGCTTATCGGGAGAAAGAAGCTCGCAGGACTTAACACGCTCCCCACCCTCACAGTCGCATCCGTGACTCTTATATTCGTTTTCCTTCATTTTTAAACTCCTTTAACACTTGAACACTTGAGCAATTGTTCAAATGTATTTTACCACGGTCTTCCCTCTTTGTCAAGAGGCGGTGAGAATTTTCCGGAAAATATTTTGTGAGCCTTTTACGGTATATTTGATGAGCTTTAAAGAGATATATCCGATGAATTCGGAATTACAACCGAGGCGACAAGGCAGAAAAAAAGGGGCGTACAAGTCCTCGCTTATACGCCTCTTATCATCTTTATCCGTGGTTTATATCCGCTAAAATCATCTTTATCCGTAATTTATATCCGCTAAAAATTCAACTATTTTTGGGGTCGGTATTGCCAATGCGTATTGGATATCTCCGTTCTCATCCGTCAAAACGGCGTACAGTATGCCGACGACATTCATATCACCGTCAAGCACCGCACCGCCTGAGGATCCGTGGTCTATCTCATCCTCTATCCAAAGCACCTCAAAGTCTATCTCGGTATCCGTCTCTACCTTTCCGTACCACACAACGTCTCCGAGGGTGACGGTATTGTATTTTCCGTTAGGCACGCTGACGGTAATGATCTCCTCGCCCTTTTGGGGAATTCTGTCCTCTATCTCAAGATTCTCAAGAGTCCACGAGTCAACTCCGTGAAATTTAAGGACCGCAAGGTCGCAGGAGGGATCGTTTTTGAGGACGGTTGCGGTATATTCATTTCCGTAAACGTCGTATACCTTGTTATATCGGCTCACGTTTCCGCTGTCGTCCGTTATTACGTGACTGTTAGTCAAAACGTAGCAATAATAGGTGTCGTTTTTGTATATTACGCCGCTACCCTGACTTGAGCCGTAGAATCCGTTACTGACTATCTTAACGCATTTTTCGGACGCCTCACTTGAGACGCGGTCAAAGAGAGATTTATAGTCGAACGTCCATTTTGCATAGAGAGTCAAGTCCTTGGTGACGGGCCTTTCAAAGTCTGCAAAATTCGTAAGTGCCTCATCCGTGCACCATCCGACGAAGTCGTATCCCTCTCTCGTCGGTCTTTCGATCGTGACGGTCTCGCCCTTGTGAACGATGACGGTCTCACTCGCTCTTCCGTCTCCGAAGTTTAAAATCAAGGTATATTTTCCGCGCGGCTCGTCACCGCCG
>JBGVKA010000149.1:0-5237 GCA_045129715.1 Eubacteriales bacterium
GATAGGGCGCGTGCTCTCAACGTTCTCGTTAAAAGAGGACTATCGTGTAAAATGAAAACGGACGGCTCGTTTTCCGTCTCGCTTTTAAACGCAAAAAAATACGAAAACGCCCTGGGCGGCGTAGAGCATACCGTTTCAGATGTCTGCGGATTGCCTGCGTTTTTTCTTAAATACCGCAAGAGATACGGTATAATTATCGGATTTTTGATATCATTTGTTTACATTTTGCTATCAAGCTCGTTCGTTTGGGATATACGGATAGAGGAAAATGAGGAGCTATCCGATATGAAAATAGAAGAGGAGCTTCTCCGTGAGGGATTCGCCATCGGAGAGCGTTGGAGAGCCCTTCCGCTATCCGAGATAGAGACGGGCGTCCTTGCATCCTCGCAGGATATAGGCTGGATAAATATTAACAGAAGAGGATGCGTTGCATACGTTACCGTAAAGGAAAAAAAGACAGAGATGGGCACCGCTTCGCCACAGAGCTATTCAAACGTCGTCGCAAAGGAGGATTGCGTCATAAGTGAGATAACCGTCAAGCGAGGTATCGCCTGCGTTAAGGTCGGTGATACCGTAAGGGCGGGACAGCTCTTGATATCGGGCGTGATTCCCGCTGAGCTCGGGGGCGGATTCGTTCACGCAGAGGGCGAGGTTTTCGGGGCGGTGAATGAGAAAATAGAGCTTACCGTACCGCGCACGGAGTCAAAAAACGAGCTTTCGGGAACTGAGGTTTCGGGCTTATATATAAAAATTTTTAATTTTTCGCTAAAACTTTTTAAAAAGTATAGAAAAAACGGTGAGAGCTGTGTTATAATAGAAGATGTGAAAGAATGCGTTCTTTTCGGCAAGCACCGTATTCCATTTGGAATACGAACCGAGTACGTAGGCTATACGAGTGAAAAAAGCGAGGTATATACCGAAAAGGAAATGACCGAAATTGCCTCGGAGCGTATGCGAGCGTTGAGCAGCGTGCGTTTTTCGGGCGCGGACGTCCTGAAGCTTAAAACGAGCGGAGAATTTTCGAGCGAGGGGTATAAGATGACCACCCTTGCCACCGTGCAGAAGAGCATTGGTGAGAATCGGGCTTTTTCGGACGCGGAGCATTCGTCACCATAGGGGTGAATTAAGGAGAAAATATGGCAGAAAAAATTGTAATGACTCAGTCGAATGATGCGACTATGGCTCTTTTCGGGGCGTTTGACTCTAACGCAAGGCTTATCGAAAAGGCGTTTGACGTCAAGCTTTCGAACAGAAATTCAGACGAGGATTCGGGCGATGCGGTAGTCGTCAGCGGAGAGGCGGGAAACACCGCTCTTGCCGTCAAAACGCTCGAATACCTTAAAAGAATGATAGGTGACGGTGAAACGATAAGCCGTGAGAGCATCGAATACGTTATCGGACTCGTTAAGGACGGCATTGAGACCGAGGGTGAGAGCCATACGGGAAGCGTTATCTGCGTGACAAACCGAGGAAAGCCCATAAAGGCGAAAACCATAGGACAGAAGCATTATATAGACGCCATAAAGAATAATACGGTTATCCTCGGTGTCGGACCTGCGGGAACGGGTAAGACCTTCCTTGCGGTCGCAATGGCGGTCGAGGCACTTCGCAACAAGACCGTCGCGAGAATAATTTTAACGAGACCTGCGGTTGAGGCGGGCGAGAGACTCGGATTTTTGCCGGGTGATCTGCAGAGCAAGATAGATCCCTATCTGAGACCTCTTTACGATGCGCTTTTCGAAATGCTCGGCGCGGAAAACTACCAGAAATATCTTGAGCGCGGAGTGATAGAGATCGCACCGCTTGCCTATATGAGAGGAAGAACGCTTGACGATTCGTTTATAATTCTCGACGAGGCGCAGAACACGACTCCCGAGCAGATGAAGATGTTCTTAACGAGACTTGGCTACAATTCAAAGGCGGTAGTCACGGGAGACCTCTCGCAGACCGACCTTCCGTTCGGAAAAAAGAGCGGTCTTGCCATTGCAACGAACGTGCTTGACGGAATTGAAGGAATATCGATATTCAAGTTCACGGATCGAGACGTAGTGCGCCACCATCTCGTAAGAAAGATAATCAGCGCGTATGAAAAGTATGAAAAAAATCAAACGGCGAAGAAATTCAAGGTAAAAAACAAGCAGGACGGTGAATGATATGAAACAGGAGCTTTACGTAAACTTTTGTGCTACCGATAAATTCGACGAGGTGAGCTATGAGCTCAAGCTCGCTATAAGACGTGCGGTCGAAGCTACGCTCGTGCGCGAGGGCTTCAAGTATCCCGCAGAGGTCTCGGTAACGCTTTGCTCGGCGGAATACATTCACGAGCTCAACAAAAAATACAGAGACGTTGACCGTCCCACCGACGTGCTTTCGTTCCCCCTTTACGAGAGTGGAGAGCTTGACGAGGCAGAGTGTATGCTCGGAGCACCTCTCGGAGATATCGTTATCTCCGTACCGAGAGCAAAGGAGCAGGCGGCGGAGCTTGGCAACAGCTTTATCCGCGAGGTTGCCTTCCTGACCGTTCATTCAACGCTTCATCTTCTCGGATACGACCACGAAAGAAGCCCCGAGGACGACGAGCTTCAGTGCAGACTTCAAAAGGAAATAATCGAAACGCTTAATATTGATTAAAAAAGCCGTGAGCTTAGGAGAATAAAAAATGACTAAAACAGGATTTATAGCTATCGTAGGACGTCCCAACGTCGGAAAGTCCACCCTTCTCAATTCCATAATCGGAGAAAAGGTTGCAATCGTATCGAAGAAGCCTCAGACGACGCGTAACCGCATCACCGGTATACATACCGTAGGCGAGGAGCAGTTCGTCTTCCTTGATACCCCCGGACTCCATAAGCCGAGAACCAAGCTCGGTGATTTTATGGTAAAGACCACCAACGATACCATAGGCGGTGTTGACGGAGCCATTCTCGTCGTAGAGGCAAGAGAAGAGGTCGGAGATATCGAGGCAGAGATCATAAGAGGCATCAAGTCCAAGGGCATAGGAGCCATTCTCGTTATCAACAAGATAGATACCGTTCGTCCCGAGAATATAGTTAAGACCATTAAGGCGTATTCCGAGGCGTTCGATTTTGACAGCGTTATTCCAATCAGCGCGAAAAACGGCAAGGGAATCGATATCGTAGTAGACGAGTGCAGAAGATATCTTGACGAGAGCGTTTGGTTCTTCTCCGACGAGATAGTTACCGATCAGCCCGAGCGTCAGATGGTTGCCGAGATAATAAGAGAAAAGCTTCTCAGAACGCTTGACGAGGAGATACCTCACGGTACCGCCGTCGTTATCGAGGAATGGCGTGAGAGTCGCGGAACGGTTTCCATCAGAGCGGAAATATATTGCGAAAAGGCAACCCATAAGGGCATAATCATAGGCAAAAACGGTGCCTCGATAAAGAGAATAGGAAGCTATGCGAGAGAGGATATTGAAAACCTCCTTGACACGAAGGTCTTCCTTGATCTTTACGTAAGAGTAAAGGAAAATTGGAGAGAGAGCGATTTCAACGTCGCAAATCTCGGATACAAAGAGGATTGATATGTTAAGCGAGGTTACGGGACTCGTATTAAAAAGCGTAAATCTCGGCGAGTCGGACAGGCTTATAACTCTGTTTACCAAGGAATGCGGAACGGTTACCGCTATGGTCAAGGGTGCGCGCTCTCTAAAAAACAGAAATATGTCCTCATCTCAGCAATTCTGCTATTCTACCTTCGTTCTTTATAAAAAAGGGGAAAAGCTCTGGGTTCGTGAGAGCAATCTTATCGAGAGCTTTTTCGGGCTTCGTGATTCTATAGAGGGACTCAGCCTTGCGGGATATATCGTCGAGGTGCTCTCGGACGTGACCACCGCGGAGGCAGAGAGCGGACTTTTGAGGCTCGCCTTAAACTCTCTTTATGCCATATCCGAGAAAAAATATCCTCTCGATAAGATAAAGGCGGCGTTTGAAATACGTGCCACCTCGATAATAGGCTTTATGCCCGAGGTCTTATCCTGCTGTGAGTGCGGAGAGGGAAGCGGAGATTTCTTCTTTGACATAATGGGAGGAAGCATCCGATGCTTCGCCTGCAAGGAGAAGGCAGATAGACAGCACGTAGATTTCCACGATGACGGAACGCGTGAAATAATAACGATACTGACCGAAGGGGCGAAGACCGCCCTTGCGTATCTTGTCCACTGTCCGCTTGAGCGCATATTCGCGTTCAGTATATCGAATGAGGATATGGAAATACTTTCGCGCGCCACGGAAAAATATATAACCAACCAGCTTGAGCGAAGCTTCAAGTCGCTTGAATTTTACAAAGAGGTCAAACGCTGATGCATTTTACCAATAAGGCACTTTGTGCTCTTGAATACGACAAAATAATAAATATGCTCGCGTCAATGGCGTCAACCGAGGGTGCCGCCTCAAAGGCGAGAGCACTTTCACCCACGGACGATTACGATACTGTGCTTCTGCGCCAGAGAAGAACGGACGATGCAAAACGCCTTATAAACGCGAAGGGATATCCCTCGTTTTCCGCTCCCGAAACTACCGTTTCCTCTGCGGAAAGAGCGTATAAGGGCGCGGTTTTATCTCCTCGCGAGCTTCTTGATATCGCATCTCTTCTTTACAGTGCGAGAAGCCTTCAGGACTATATAAAAACGGACAAGCTCTTTGACACCTCGCTCGACGAGCTCTTTGATAGAATACTCGTATCGAGGACTCTTGAGGAAAGAATAAAAAAGGCTATCATTTCCGAGGATATGATAGCGGACGAGGCGAGCCCCGAGCTTGCGGAGATAAGAAGAAAGATAAGAAATACCAACAATAAGATAAAGGACACGCTCCAGAGCTTCGTCGGAGGAAACAAGATAAAATATCTGCAGGAAAACATAGTTACGATGCGTAACGGCAGATACGTCGTTCCCGTAAAGGCAGAGTATAAAAACGAGCTTAAGGGACTCGTCCACGATACCTCGTCGTCGGGCGCAACTCTCTTTGTAGAGCCTATGTCGGTGGTCGAGGCAAACAATGAGCTTAAGAGCCTCACTACCGCTGAAACGCACGAGATAGAGCGCATCCTTGCCGCCCTTTCGGCAGAATGTGCCGAGTTTTCGACGGCTATCAGCCGCAATTAACATAATATTACCGACCTTGCCTTTAGCTTTGCCTTTCCTTCATTGGGTATGCAGATGAAGGCGGAGAATCCACAGATAGTAAACAATCGCGAGATAGACCTCAAAAGGGCAA
>JBGVKA010000150.1:0-3671 GCA_045129715.1 Eubacteriales bacterium
CCGACACGGTAGATCCTTGCCGAGACAACACCGACTCCAACAACCGATGCAACGAGTATCAGGATCGAGAGTGCTATCTCGTACCAAGCAACCGTACTCATACAAATTCTCGTGAACATTGCCATAGGCGAGGTGAACGGAACGTAAGAGCATATTTTCACAAGAGGCGTGTCTACGTTTCCGCTCGTCATCGCGGTCATAACCACGATGAACGCTATAATGAACAGGAAGGTTATCGGAAGGACCGAGGTGTTTATATCCTCAAGCTTTGAGGCGGTGGATCCGACAGCTCCGTAGAGAAAGGCGTATATCAAAAATCCGAGAATGAAGAATACGAGCATATACGCGATCAATTCAAGAGGCATATCGAATATCGAGGTTATAATAGGGTTGGTAAGCTTTTTCTCGTTAAGGTTATAGAACACGAACGCAGAGCCGAAGACGAGTACGAGCTGAGCAAAGCCTGCGATACAGGATGCCAGCACCTTTCCGAACATCATACTCGTCGGGTTTGCACTCGTTATCAAGACCTCCATTGCTCTTGAGCTTTTCTCCGTTGCAACGTTGGTAGCAACCATTTGTCCGTACAGAAGAATAACCATATACAGAGCGAAGATCATAATGTAGGTGTAGAAGAAGTTTTCGGCTTGATCCTCCCCGAGAACCTCGGTATTCCCTGCTATCTTGACGGACATTATATCAGCTACAACGTCCTGAGTTAAGCCGCTTTGCATCATTAAGTTAACACGGTACGCCTCCTTCAAGACACCGCTTGCCACCTCTGCGTTAACGTCGTACATAGAAAGATTATTGACGTAGTACGTATAAGAGGAGATCGTTTCCATAACGAAGGCGCATGCTGCATTGCCCGTTGATATTGCGGATCTTATACCGTCAATATCGCCTGTAACACACCGAACGTTATATTCGGTGAACGCCGCATCAAAATAAGGGTACACGAACTGTAAAAGATCGGAGTCCTCGGAATAAACGAGCATCGTCGGGAGTCCCGTAGGCTCCGCGGTGTCATCATCGGATCTGAACGCCTCGATTATGTTGGGAATAAACATTGCTACCGCAATGGCTATCACGAGAAAAAGAGTTATACCGACGAAAATTTTATTTCTGAGATATCCCTTAAGCTCAAACTTAAGTATTTTTCCAAACTGCTTCATACCGACACTCATCTCCCTTCCGACGCGTATTCTACGAAGATATCGTTCAAGGAGGGCTCAAAGACCTTTATCTCATCGATATCGTAATTTTCTACAAGACGGCTCATCATTGCCTGCTTTTCCTCGGGATCGGCAAGACGAACGAGGAGCGAGCCGTCCTCACGCATAGAGGCGGTTTCTCCCAGCTCAAGCTTTATACGATCGACGGAGGAGGATCTTACCACCAGCTTATCTCTTACGTAATTTCTCTTGATCTCGTTAAGATCACCGCTTATCGCAACCTTGCCCGAGTTTATAATGGCAATACTGTCACAAAACTCCTCTATATAGCTCATTTGATGGCTTGAGAAGAGCACTATCTTTCCCTTAGCTATCTGCTCCTTAACGACGTCCTTTAAAAGAATCGCGTTAACGGGATCAAGTCCCGAAAAAGGTTCGTCAAGAATCACTATATCGGGATCGTGCGCAAGCGCGGTTATAAGCTGTATTTTCTGCTGATTTCCCTTGGAAAGAGTGTCAAGCTTTTTAGAGCGGTATTCCATCATACCGAGTCTTTCGAGCCACCTGTCCACGACTATTACGGCATCCTTCGAGCTCATTCCCTTAAGCTCCGCAAAATATACAAGCTGATCGATGATCGGCTTTTTGGGATATAGTCCCCTTTCCTCCGGAAGATATCCTATACCTATTTTATTATAGTCTATAGGCTTGCCGTCAAGAAGGATCTCACCGCTATTCGCAGGAAACACGTTCATTAAAATTCGGATGGACGTGGTCTTTCCCGCTCCGTTTCTGCCAAGCAGACCGAACGCCTTTCCGCCCTCGGCAGTAAAGCTTACGCCATCAAGGACGACCTTATCACCGAAGCTCTTGTTAATATTCTTTAATTCAAGTATCATTTGTTCTGTTCCGTTTTATTTTTATCGAAGCCGGGGGTGGTATTTTCACACGAAGCTCCGTACGTTAATTATATAATATAAAGTGAGAGAAGTCAAGTGATATTTCTTTTTTTGATCGCACGGGACATTTTTGAAAAGAAGGCGGTAAAAAAGAAAACAGGGAAACTACTTTCGTTTCCCTGTTTTCTTAACCGCCGCAACGAGCGTTATATTATATTGTTAATATGTACAAGTCATTTGCGGGGATTGCTTCAAGAGATTAAGCCTGAGCTTCTCTCTTAGCTGCGAAGCATGCGCTGCAGTAAACAGGCTTTCCTTCGGTGGGCTTGAAGGGCACCTGGCACTCGCTACCGCACTCTACGCAAACAGCAGAGAACATTTCTCTTGCACCCTTCTGCGCATTCTTCTTTGCAGCACGGCACTCCTTGCATCTGGAAGGCTCATTCTCAAAGCCCTTGGATGCATAGAATTCCTGCTCACCTGCAGTGAACACGAAATCATTGCCACAATCTTTGCACTTCAATGTCTTGTCCTGGAACATGTTTGTTTTTCCTCACTTAAAATAGGTATTTATTTTTTGCCCTTAGACGGATTCCAACCGACGCCTTTGTAAACCAACGCTCTCCCTTAAGCTACTTGGGCATATAAGCATATTAAACGTCCGATAAAATGTCGCGAATCGTTTTGCTCTTTCTGAGACTCTGCGAAATCCTGAACTTCGCATTGTCGATAGATTTCGCGCTTTTTCCAAGCGACTCAGCAATATCTCTCGTTGTGTATCTCTCAAATCCGAGACGGAAGACCTCGTATTCAAACTCCGAAAGAAGCTCTCTTGCCTCCTTCATAACTCTATCGCAAACGTCACGCGTTACGACGGAATTCTCTACGTTGACACCCGAGGAAAGCTTTTCAAGGCTCGAAAAATTATCCGACTTATCAAGCTCCTTAAGACGCTTTCTCAAAAGACTCTTCAAACGGTTTGAGACGCATACGCTGGCATAAAGACCAAACGTTACGCCATCGCATTTATCGGAATCGTACGTCATCGCCGCGCTATGCAAGGCTATACTCGCCTCCTGCATAGGCTCGGATTCTTCTACCGAAAGCGAACCAAAATATGTAGCAATACGCTTTTTTAAAAGCGGCTCGTATCGGCAGAGCAGCTCAGCAAACGCTTCGTCCGCAGAATTTTCGCACCGAATCATATCAACGAGCTCGCGCACATCGGCAGTTTTAATAGAATCCATATCGACTCCGTACATCATATAAGAACATTATAACTATTTATTTATTTTTTGTCAATACTTTTGTTTAAAAAAGTTTATATTTTTTTCGTAATTTATACAATAATCGAGGATTTTGCTTTTATTTTTCTGTAAAATTGCACGAATTTTATAAAATCGGCATTTTTTCTTCCTTAAGAAAGATATTCAAGCTTTCCCGTAACGCAGAATATCATTCCTCTGTAGATGCTATCGGGGTTACGCTCAAAATTGGAAACGATGCTTTCCGCCTGCGCTCTTGAATTCACGGTAAGAGAAAGCTCGAACAATTCGCCGTTTTTATCCTTAGCACCGAGGCTTACCGAAAATCTTCT
>JBGVKA010000151.1:0-3624 GCA_045129715.1 Eubacteriales bacterium
ATAAGGCAAAGAACCGCCCACTCGTCGTTGCCGCATTGCTTATCGACTTTTTTGAGATATTCAAGATCGTTTTCCTTTGCTTCCGCCACGAAAACCCGATGCAATGGATATACGAGCTTCCCCTCTTCCTTTGCAGTATACATCTCATAACGATGCCGCTTGCCGCTTTTTCAAGGGGCAGGATCAAGGAAGCCGCTCTCGACTTCGTTCTTATTTTCGGAGTCCTCAGTGCAGTCCTCGGCACTTACGGAGCGGGCAACAATTACGGCACCTATCCTGTTATCTGCTTCGATAACGTGGTTTCGGGAATAACACATTCGCTTTCCGGCTTTGCCTCTCTTTACATAGCGATCTCGGGCATGACAAGCCTCAAAAAGAAGAACGTACCGATCACGTTCTCCATCCTTATCGGCTTCTGTGCCGCCGCAGGTATCGCAAACTACGTTGTGGACTATAACTATATGTTCCTCCGCCGCGGAGACGGTACACCCTACGACATCTTCTATAATCTCGTTGGCGGACATCCCATTCTATATCCGCTCTGCGTGGTGCTTCTCTTCGTTGTATACATAGCCGCGTTCTATCTTGTTTATTATCTGATAAAAAGGAAAAAATCAAATTAAAAATAAAGCTTCCCTTGCCTTAATTTGGCTTGGGAAGCATTTTATTTTCGATACTTTTTTTGATCAGCTCTCGTCGCCACTTCTTTCAAAGTAGATGCGTCCGATCACAGCAAGAGAGAAATAACCCGCCATTGCCGCAACCGCCATAATCATAAAAAATAATATATTAGCTATCATCTTTTCGGAAGGCTTAAGAATCCTGATCATAGGATACATAAGCATGGAAATAACCATTGCAATCGTTGTGTACGTGAGTTGACTTACGGGTTTCTTAGGAGTTATTTCTCCGTTATTAAACTTTTTTACGTATCGTACCGCTACTATGTAATTTATAACTACACCCAAAAGAAAGAAGAGAGCAAAAACAAGAGCAAGTAAAAGAATGCTTACGGTCGTTCTTGCGGTAAGAAAGACCACAGAGATAAGTGCCATTCCGAAGCACAGACTCACAGCAAAGGTCATTCTCGAGATATAACTTCCGTCAAGTGCTTTTTTATTTTTTGCCGCGTATATTACGTATGCTACTACAATTACCAGATAAATTGCCGTTGCAGAAATTGTCTTCACACTCGGGAAAAGAGATGCAAGCAATGCTGACAATAATAAAAATACGCCGTGTACTAAAATTATAGTATTTATTTTCATCGGTGCTGCCCCCGGGTGCGGCTTAAGGCTCATATAATACGGCATTAATTAGTTAAATTTTTTCATTGCTGTTTGCTCCTTTCAATAGACCATACAAAGGCATCACCGTTCAGATAACCGTAGACTATGCGCACGGATTTGGTTGATTTCAATTCCTCCAGCACTTCATCAGAGAAAGAATTAAACGGTTTTATCGTTTTTCCATCAATGCTGAACGTTATATCCTTTCCAAGGTATGTATCTCTGTAATTATTATCTTCAACAGCTTCTATTTGCATTTCGCCCTCTATGATCAATGCGTCACCGTTTTCCATAGAATAAACAAATTCCGATGTTTGAAATACGTTAAATGTCAGAAATGATATAAATATAAGAAATATCAGCATTGGAATAATTCCATAAATAATCTTCAGATGCCATGGAAAGCTCTTAAAATACAACACAATACTGTCGCAGGTCTTTGCGCCTTTACATATAGAAACTATCCACGCTATCGCAGCAGCAATCAATATAACAATTAAACCCACATAAAAAGCTATGCTTACATACAATTCCCATGCGTTATACTCATAGATCATTGCCGTTTCTCCTTTTCGGTATTTACAGATGATAACGAATCTTCACCCTTATTATACCATATATACACCAATTTGTCAATAGGTTTGCACACAAAATTTGTAATCGTTATTATTATGGACACCTCAATAATAAACAGCCATTCCTTCATCCGAAATATAATATCTGTGTTCATTCCAATAATCCAAAAGAGCGGAAACAAATTCGTCCGCCTGCCACCACATCATATAATTGTCCTTGTAGGAATCGTTAACATTTCCGATAGGGGCATTACCCATATATACTATTTCGGGAATATGCTTTTTTGCATTTCTGATAGGATTCAGCTCTATTCCGATATTCAAAGCAACCGGATTTTCAAGAGCCCATGCACCAAGATCCGTAGGCAGCTGCCGAATATCCTTCAGCTCTTCAATTGACGGTGGAGCATCAAACAGCTTATTAAATATCTGAACGCGCATACGGACAGAACCGTAGCATGCGTCCTCGGATGATACTTTCTGCATGACAAAGTACTTTCCCGAAAAGTTCTTTTCTTTCGCAAAATCGCTTTGGAGCGGACACGCATACACGTCGCCTACCTCCCAAAGATCACTGTTTACAAGTATGGGCTTGCGAAGCTTTTTTTCCTTCGGTTGTGGGCTGTCAAGCTTTTCTGCCAAAGCACTTAACGTCTCCTTCCACTTGCTCAGCATTTTTGGATCTTCCTTCTCAAACAAATCAAGCGAGGCATCCGCTAAAATAAGCGACCGTGCTTTTTCTCTGACGTCATCGCTGAGCCTTCCGACTTTCCACTGTGTATCTGCAAGCGCATACCAGAAAAGAGGCTCCTCATCTGTCCCCATACAGTCATTATATTCTTCCAAAACGAAGGAATACGCGTCCTCGTTCGACATTTGCTTTTCACGAAGACATTCCATATACGTATCACGCACGTCACACGTGGTGTCGTTCTGATATAGCTTTGTTCCCCAAAATCCCATAAAAACTCCTTAATAGATTTGTTTCTCGTTTCAAAAAAGATTCAAATTCTCACGATTTCAACATCCACCCGCAATACCCCGAACGATTTTGCGTAAAACGCCCGATAATGTCCGTTTCTGTTTGCGCCGATGTGTCCGGTATCGCATATCTCACCGTCGGTAGTGTAGCGGCAAACGTAGCCATCGTAGGAGATCGAGAGTGATTGCTCGTCGAGGGTGATTTCGGTATGCAATTCACCGTCAAAGGAGAATGCGGGGAGCATAAAGAGAATCTCTCCGTCTCCGCTTGCATTGATACTAAGTCCGCTGTCAGACAAAGCATAGCGAACAGCAACGCAATTACAGTTTGAAAAGGTGCATTCAACGGTGGTCTCGGCTATGCCGTTTTCTGCGGTTGTGCTGATCACACGGTATTTCGTATCCGTATCTGTTGCAAAGTGCGCTTCTCCGTCAACAAGAATCCCCGGACAGAGGGAAAGTGCGATATTATCCGTCACATCGAGCTTATATTTAGGAGAAAGCGGACACGGAACGGAAAGACAAATCGTCGACGGTGCTCCAAGCCTGTGAACTCTTCCGAGACCGCTTGCATCGTAATGTGGATCGGCGTTTGTATCAAGCTCTGCGGAATAATCGCCGCAACGCATAAACACCTTATGGAAATGCTCGCTTGTTACGAACGTATCGCAAATTTCGCTCTCATACCCGTCCGATGCAATTGAATCGTCGCACACAAGATGTGCGGCGTAGAAATTCGATGCGGTAGTTATCATATACTTATCGAAATATGCGTAATT
>JBGVKA010000152.1:0-4593 GCA_045129715.1 Eubacteriales bacterium
ATCCGTAAATCAGTCGGCACTCAACGGTGAGGGCAGAGAAGCCTTAAAGCTTGCCGAAGGCAAATCGAAAAAAGGCGATTTTTCCTCGGAAAGAAACGTTTTTCGAGGCTCGCTCGTCACGGAAGGCGAGGGAATAATAAGAGCTACGGGCGTTGGTAAGGACACCTTTTACGGTATGATAGCTAAGGACGTCCAAAGCGAAACGCGTGAGAGTCCTCTCAAGCTCAGGCTTTCCTATCTCGCATCTCAGATAAGCAAGATCGGATATTTTATGGCGTTTTTGGTGGGCTTGACGTACTTGTATTTTACCTTTGTCGTAAGCTCCGGCTTCAAGCTCGATAAGATAGTCGAGACGTTTAAAAACGTGCCGTTTACGGCAAGTGCCTTGACTCACGCCTTAACGCTTATGATAACCGTCGTCGTGGTCGCGGTTCCCGAGGGATTACCGATGATGATAACGGTAGTGTTATCTGCGAATATGAAAAAAATGCTTCGCGATAACGTTATGGTCAAAAAGCTTGTGGGAATAGAAACCGCAGGCTCGATGAACGTTCTGTTTACCGATAAAACGGGAACTCTCACGACGGGAAAAATGACGGTCGAAGAGATCGTAACGATGGATCGTGTATATAAAAGTGCCACCACACTTCGAAAAAACGAAAAAATATACCGATATTTGAATATCGGTGTTCTTGAGGGCGGACAAAAGCTTTCATCGGGAATAAACGCAACCGATAGAGCTCTCGTCGGCTTCTTCTCCTCTGAAAAGGCGGAATATGCGCAGCTTATCGAGAGATCCCCTTTCAGCAGTGATAAAAAAACCTCCTCGGTAACGCTTTCCGATAAAACTAAAATATATATAGGTGCTCCTGAGATAATAGCCTCGGAATGCAAAGAAGCATTTCTTTCCGACGGTACTACCGCGCCCTTTGATACGTTTCTTATGATGAAACAATACCGTGAACACGCTGAAAAGGGGGAAAGAGTGGTCGCATCCAAGGTGGACTTAGGCGAGCGCAGTATATTTCTTGCACTTATAATTTTAAAGGATAAAATACGGCACGGTGTTAACGAGGCAATAGAAAAGCTGACCTTGGCGGGAGTCAGAGTCGTAATGATAACGGGAGATGGGCGTGAGACTGCCGTTGCGATAGCAAAGGAGTGCGGTATTATGCGCTCCGATCCCGAAAACAGCGTCCTAACGCACGAAGAGATCGAAAAAATGAGCGACGAAGAGTTGAAATCAAGACTTCACGCCGTACGCGTAGTTGCGCGAGCTCTTCCGAGAGATAAGAGCAGACTCGTCAAGCTTTCGCAGGAGCTTGAGCTCGTCGTAGGAATGACGGGAGACGGTATAAACGATGCTCCCTCATTGAAGCTTGCGGACGTAGGATTTGCTATGGGCAGTGGCACCGATATTGCCAAGGGAGCCGGAGATATCGTTATTTTGGACGATAGCTTGACGGCAATAAGCAAAACGGTTCTTTACGGCAGAACTATATTCAAATCCATACGCAAATTTATATCATTCCAGCTTATGATGAATCTTGCCGCGTGCGGAGTTTCGCTTATAGGTCAGTTTATAGGTATAGAAAATCCGATAACTATAACGCAGATGCTATGGATAAATATAATAATGGATACGCTCGGCGGACTCGCCTTTGCCGCGGAGGCACCGATGGAGTATTATATGCTTGAAAAGCCGAAGGATCGCGGAGAAAAAATACTCTCACGCGATATGCTTAATCAAATTCTTCTGACGGGAGCGTACACTCTCGTGCTCTGCGTTTTATTCCTGAGAGCACCGTTTTTTGCAAGCCTTTTTAGAATAGATGTAAACAATTCTTATCTTTTAACGGGATTTTACGCCTTGTTTGTATTCGCAGGTATATTTAATTGCTTCAACGCACGCTCGGAGAGACTTTCCTTATTTTCGGGACTTGGCAGAAATAAGCCGTTCATTATAATACTTTTCTTTATTGCTCTGATACAGCTTATAATGATATATTTCGGCGGTGCAGTTTTCAGATGCGTTCCGCTTACCTTCCGCGAGATACTGAACGTTATACTACTATCCTTGACGGTCATTCCGTTTGATTCACTAAGGCGTATAATCAAAAAGCTTTCCTGACCTAAAAAAGCCATGTGGCAAAAAACGAGGACGTCGAAGCCTAAGTTCTCTTAATGACAGTCTTCTGCTTTGATAGAAGATATTACAAACTAACCTCTAAACTCGCCGCAGGCGATAATAATTGGCACAGTATCCTTAACGGAACTGTGCCAAAGATCCTCGTTTTTCTTTTGTGCGTTTGGAAAGTGCCCGACAACGATTATTTGCCGAGAATCTTCTTAACGGGTGCGAGAAGCTCGCCTGCCTTTTCAACGATGGAGTTGAGATCAACGAATCCGAGAGCAGCCAAAGCGATGACGTAAGCACAGGTTACCGCGCCGATAAGTACCCAAGAGAGCAAGAAGCTTCTTGCATAGCTACGGCGGCTAATGTTCTTACCATTACATGCGCCCCTAATTAAGAAAATAAGTCCTAATACGGGAATAATGTAAAGAAGTGTGCGCCAAACGTAACCAAAAAGACCCATGGGGCGATACTTTTTGGGAAGTCTGCGAATTTCAGCTTTTTCGAACGAAGTCATAGTGAAAATCCTCCTTTATATTTATATATTTAAATTTTATTTTCGCTTAAATAGTCGGAAAGCTTGACGAAATCCTCGGTGCTAAGACGTTCTCCGCGAACGTTTTCGGGGTGTCCCGTGGATAAGATCGCTTGAGTTATAAGCTCCTTGGTGTATCCGAGCTTTGCCGAAAGTGCATTTTGAAGCGTTTTTCTGCGCATCTCAAATGCGGCCTTTATCGTGTTTCTGAAAAGCTTTTCGTTTTTCGGGGTATATTTCGGCTCCTTGTAAAGATCTATGCGAACGACCGCGCTATCTACGTTGGGAGCGGGAATAAAGCATCCTCTTGAAACCTTGAAGAGCTTTCGCACCGTGCCGTAATATCCGAGAACTGCCGTTATAGCTCCGTAATCAGAGCTTCCCGCAGGCGCGGAAAGTCTTGAAGCAACCTCGTTCTGTACCATTACGGTTATGGTAGAGAATTTTACGCCCGATTCCAAAAGATACATCAAGATCGGCGTGGTTATGTAGTAGGGAAGATTTGCGCACACCGAGACGGGCATACCGTTTGCGTATTTATCAACGATCTCTTGGAGGTCGATCTTCATAACGTCCTCGTTTATCACGGTAACGTTATCAAACTCCTCAAGAGTTTTGTTAAGGATCGGGATAAGTCCGCGGTCGATTTCAATGGCAACAACGCGTCTGTAGCGTGAGGCAAGCTCCGCCGTAAGACAACCGATTCCGGGGCCGATCTCAATGATCAGACTCTCAGGATCATCGGCGCAATTGTCGGCAATATCCTCGGGAATTATTCTGTTTGTAAGGAAATTTTGTCCGAATTCTTTCCTGAAGGTAATCCCCGCTTCCGCCATTAAAGATTTAATAACGGAAAGATTGCATAAATCCATAAATACTCCAAAAATATTCTAATTTGCTATTGACAAACGTAAAAAATAATGATATAATGTGTGATGCGTGCTGGTGTGGCTCAGTTGGTAGAGCAGTTGATTCGTAATCAACAGGTCACCGGTTCAAGTCCGGTCACCAGCTCCAGTTAAAGAGAGAATTTCGGTTCTCTCTTTTTTCTTTGCTTCCGGTGACCTGGGATTTCGAATCAATGTATTGCTTCGCAATACGATTCGTAATTTGCCGAGCAAGTCGGCAATGTTTCAACAGGTCACCGGTTCAAGTCCGGTCACCAGCTCCAGTTAAAGAGAGAATTTCGGTTCTCTCTTTTTTGTTTTTCGTTCACCCGGGATTTGATTATAGCAAGACATAGTTCGAGCTATAATTATACCATTATATTCAATTATACTACATAGAATTTTAAAAATCAAGTGATAGTGGAAGAAAAAATGCTCAAATTGATATATTTTTTTAAGGCGTGGAAAAACTACGTTTTCCAACCGAGAGAACGCTCGACCGCTTGACGCCAGATTTTAGTTTTTTCGTCGCGCCACTCCTTCGTTGAAAGAGGTGCGAACATTCTTTCGATGCTTCTGTTGTTCTTGATGTCCTCTGTGGATTCGTATATACCGAGTGCGAGTGCGCATAAATATGCCGCTCCGAGTGCCGTGGTTTCTACGCAGGAGGGACGCTCGATCTCAACGCCGAGTATATCCGCTTGGAATTGCATCAAAAGATTGTTTGCCGAGGCACCGCCATCGACCTTGAGGGAGTCTATTTTTCTTTGAACGCTCTCTTCCATAAGAGCTATAACGTCGGTAGTCTGGTACGCCATTGATTCAAGAGTTGCTCTTATAACGTGGTATTTGTTCGTTGCACGCGTGATACCTACTATGATTCCGCGTGCGTAAGGATCCCACCAGGGTGCTCCGAGACCTTGGAATGCAGGCACTACCATAACTCCGCCGGAGTCCTTTACCTTAGATGCGTAGTATTCGCTATCCTGAGCCGACTCTATGAGCTTTAAACCGTCGCGAAGCCATTGTATAGCCGC
>JBGVKA010000153.1:0-15493 GCA_045129715.1 Eubacteriales bacterium
AAGGTAGATTGCTCACGCGTTACTCACCCGTCCGCCACTGATGTATTTCTACACCCGTTCGACTTGAATGTGTTATGCACGCCGCCAGCGTTAATCCTGAGCCAGGATCAAACTCTCTAAAAAATTCTATATCTAATGTCCATAGGACACCAAACATCTTTTTCAGAGCTATTTTATCTTAGCTTCTTTTTTTACTTTGTAATGAGTTTTTCAAAGTTCTTTAACGAGATTCCTTCGCACTTTTCAGTGCTTTTAAGAAATTTCTTTGTTGTTCAATTTTCAATGATCAAGTGATTGACTCGGAGTCAATCTGCTGTACTTTAAGTGGCGTTTTTCGTGCCCTCAACTTGACAGCTTACCTATTATACATCAAACTTCTTAAATTGTCAACACTTTTTTTGAAAGTTTTTTCGATTTTTTTCACTTTTGGCTATTAGTTATGTTTTTACGATTTTTTGGATTCGTTTTTGTGCACTTTCAACAACAGATTTGTGTATTTCCCTTTTTTCGACACGCTTGATTTTTTTCATTTCTCTTACACGCGCGTATATAAAAGCGCACGCCGGTGCTCGCGCAATATATATTATTAATGAAGAAAATGCGAGAAAAACCGCTCGTTCGGATCTTTTAAAAATCAGTTTTTCAAAAAAGCTTAACACAGAGCTTTTTAATCAACCGTATACTTTTGCACTTTTATAAGTTTTCCATATTGTAAACTTTATTTAATATTCGTTTTAATCTATTGACTTTGGGTAAAATGAGTGTTATAATACATTAGCACTCTCCGAGAGCGAGTGCTAAAAAACAAGAAAGGCTTATACTTATGAGAAAGAAACAATTCAAAACGGAATCACAGAAGCTCCTTGACATGATGGTCAATTCTATATATACTCACAAGGAAATATTTTTACGCGAGCTTATCTCCAACGCAAGTGACGCGGTAGACAAGCTTTATTTCAAGTCCCTCACAGACACCTCTATCCCGCTTTCAAAATCCGACTATGCTATCTGGATAAAGGCGGACAAGGATGCAAGAACGCTCGTTATTTCGGATAACGGAATAGGAATGAACGAGGATGAGCTCGAAAACAATCTCGGAACCATTGCAAAAAGCGGTTCGTTTGATTTCAAGAGAGACAACGAGAAGAAGGACGGCGTTGACATAATAGGTCAGTTTGGCGTTGGCTTCTACTCGGCATTTATGGTAGCCTCAAAAATACAGGTAAAGTCTAAGCCCTACGGCTCTGACGGTGCTTTCGTATGGACCTCAGAGGGTGCTTCGGGATACACTATCGAGCCCTGCGACAAGCAGAGCTTCGGAACCGAGATAACTCTCTTTATCAAGGAGGATACCGAGGACGACAAGTATTCCGAATTTCTTGAGGAATACCGCATTCGCGGACTTATCAAGAAGTACTCGGACTACATCAGATATCCCATCAAGATGGAGGTTGAGAACGAAAGACTCAAGGAGGGCTCCGAGAACGAATACGAGACCGTGAAGGAGATCGAAACGCTCAACAGCATGATCCCCTTGTGGAAGAAGAGCGCGTCCGAGGTTTCCGAGGAGGAATACTCCAATTTCTACAGAGACAAGTTCTACGACTATGAAAAGCCCATCAAGGTCATCACCCAGAAATCCGAGGGAACCGCTACCTATTCGGCACTTATGTTTATTCCCTCTCACGCGCCCTTCAACTATTACACCAAGGACTACGAAAAGGGACTTGAGCTTTACTCCTCCGGCGTTATGATAATGGAGAAATGCGCAGACCTCCTTCCCGATTACTTCGGATTCGTTAAGGGTATGGTAGACTCCGCGGATCTCTCACTCAACATTTCACGAGAGATGCTCCAGCACGACAGACAGCTCAAGATAATGGCTAAATCAATCGAGAAAAAGATCAAGAGCGAGCTTGAAAAAATGATGAATACCGAAAGAGAGTCGTATGAAAAATTCTTTGACGCCTTCGGAATCCAGCTCAAGTTTGGAATCTACTCGGATTACGGTATGCACAAGGACACGCTCAAGGATCTCGTGCTCTTCCGTTCCTCTTGTGACAAATACGTTTCTCTTAAGGAATACACCGACGCTATGAGCGAGGAGCAGAAATATATCTACTATGCAGTCGGCGAAACCAAGGAGAAGATCTCGATACTCCCCCAGGTCGATGCGGTAAAATCCCGCGGATACGAGGTTCTTTATCTTACCGACGACGTTGACGAATTTGCTCTCAAGGTTCTCGGAAATTACGCGGACAAGAAATTCAAGAGCGTTACCGCCGAGGCACTCGACATCGCGACCGATGACGAAAAGAAGAAGATCGACGAGGCAAACGAGGGCGCAAAGGAGATGCTCGATTTCATCAAGGACTCGATAGGAAGCGTCAGTGCGGTCAAATTCTCCGCCAACCTCAAGGATCACGCAGTTTGTCTTTCAAGCGAGGGCGAGCTTTCGGTAGAAATGGAAAAGATACTCAAGAGAATGCCCGGCGCGGAATCCGCCCCCTCGGCAAAGGTAGTGCTTGAGATCAACCACTCCCACCCGATAACCGAGAAGCTTCTTACCCTCTTTGCATCAGACAAGGGAACTCTTTCAAAGTACGCAAAGATCCTTTACTTTGAGGCTTGCCTTATCGGCGGAGCTTCGATCGAGGATCCCAAGGAATTCGCAACTCTTATATCCGAGCTTATGGTATAAAAGCGAAAGCGTGCAAGAGAGTACGGCTTTAAATATAATAAAACAACGTAAAAGTACGGAGAACGCTTCAAGCTTCCCCGTACTTTTCTATTAAGTGCCCGGTCCACAGACGAAAGGCTATTATATTTATCTTTGCTTTCGTATATCCGTTGGAGAGATTCCGTAAAACGCCTTGAAGCTCTTTGAAAAATGCAACGGATCGTCGTATCCAACCGCCTTGGCTACCCGCGCTACGCTATCGTATTCTCCGTTTTCGAATATTGCGGCGGCAGCCTTCATTCGCGACACCAACTCCATAACCAAGATAACCGTTGAGGGAGTAAGGGTTATTGCAAAGGATACGGCTATGACCTGGACGGACGTCTCAGCTAACGGATCCTCGGTCACCTTCGTAAAGACGGGAGACTCTAATTATATGAGCATCACCGTTCCTACGGGCTGTGAGCTTCCTTCGGATTCATTCGGAAATTTGACTCCGATCAAAATCTCCGAGACGAAGGATACCGTAACCTACAGACTTGCTCCAAAGGAAATAGCCAAGTTGGATTATGTGCTCAAGACGAGCGTCACTCTTGAAACCCAGATCAAAATAAACGTTTATATTCCCGCAAAAAGTACACTTGATTTTACATTTAACGGTGAAAAGCAAGATGATCTTAATTCGCTTGAAATAAGATCTATCGACGGAGAGGAATATTACGTCGTAAGCGTTTCTATGCCTTCGGCAAGCGCGGCAGACGAGATCACGCTCACCTCTACCGTAGCAGTCGGAGACACCACGGCAAACGCATCGTTTACGTTATCGATACCGAGATACGCTCAAAAGGTGCTCAACGACGGTAGCGCGAGCTCGGTTGAAAAGAAGCTTGTGAAGGATATTCTCGCATACGTCAGATCGGCTTATAACTACTTTGACGAGTTTAACACGCCCGAGAAGATCGCAAGTGTAAACGAGCTCGTTGATGCTCTTCTTGATATAGGTGAGAGCTATGAGCGAGGCTCCTTGACGGAGGGCGTATCGAACGAAAACACCGAGCTTATCGAATACGCAACGCTCAATCTTAACGAAAAGCCGACCGTTCGTTTTTACGTTAAGAAAAGCGGTATCGAATTCTTTGCTGACGGAAAACGGCTTAATACCGTAAGCGGCTACGATGAAACGCACGGTGATTACGTAGAGCTCGACGTTTATGCGTACGTGCTTGCCGACTCTATCACTTACTCGCTCGGAGAAGAGCGCGGAAGCTATCACGTTTCCGATTATATTCGCTCCGTTATGGAAAACGGCAGCGTTGATAAACACGAAGAGCTCACCCGGCTTGCGCTCAGCTTCGTTAAGTACACGGAAAGCGCGAAGGAATACAGAGCCTCCGTGGTAAAATAGAGCTATTCAAGGCTCGATCACCCATGCCCGAGCGGTTCCTTCTCCGCTCGGGCATTTGATTTATTTCCCATAAACCGTCAAAAGCGTGCAGCACGTGAAGGCCTAAAAATATACAAAAAAGACACAAAATAAATTTGTTTTACATTTGACATTTATTTTAATATATGGTATTATATTTATGTATGTATTTTAAACGGAGGAACCGAATTGCACACCGTATTACTGAAAAAGATCAAGGAGTCAATGATTTCCGTATTGCCCGTCGTTCTTATCGTCGTGATGCTGAATCTTACCCCCTTGGTTGATTTTAATTTATCCGAAATATTGACGTTTTCAATATCGTCGCTATTCCTGATTCTCGGAATCAGCTTATTCAATCTCGGAGCAGATCTGGCTATGACACCTATGGGCGAGCATATAGGCTCCGGTCTTACAAAATTAAAGAGCGTTGCTATTCTTCTTTCGGTTGCTTTTGCAATGGGAATACTTATCACGGTTGCCGAGCCCGATCTTTCCGTTCTCGCGGATCAGGTCAAGGAGATTATCAATTCAACCGCCTTGATAATGACGGTCGGTGTGGGCGTTGGTATGTTCCTCGTTCTCGCAATTCTGAAGATCATCTTCAGAAAACCGTTATCCTCTCTTTTGATGTTCTTCTATATGATGCTCTTCGCATTTGCGGCACTCCTTATAACGAGCGGTAACGAATCGCTCCTCCCCCTCGCGTTTGACTCCGGCGGAGTTACTACGGGTCCCATCACAGTTCCCTTTATCATGGCACTCGGCGTTGGTATCGCATCTGCGGTCGGTGGAAAGAACTCAGGCGA
Source organism: Eubacteriales bacterium (assembly GCA_045129715.1). Classification (GTDB taxonomy): domain Bacteria; phylum Bacillota; class Clostridia; order Oscillospirales; family CAG-272; genus UBA1740. Next base: position 4,913 of record JBGVKA010000153.1, read on the forward strand.
AAACTCGTTCGGTCTTATCGCGCTCTGCTCAGTCGGTCCGATACTCGCGGTTCTTATCCTCGGATGCTTGACGACGGGAAATATGTCCTTTAAGCCCGACTATGAATTGAGCGTGGATTTTGCCTACGTAGTTCATAAGGTATTCGAAACCGCAGGCGAGGTCATACTCGCTTTGGGACTCATAGTTTTATTCTTCTTCGTTCTTCAATTTGCGTGCCTTAAGCTTCCAAAAAAGAAGCTTATGCAAATAACTGTTGGCATTTTATACACTTTCTGTGGACTCGTTATATTTCTCTCAGCCGTTTCTATCGGATTTGTGCCGATAGGATACAAGCTTGGTTGCGAGCTCGGAGAAAAAAAGCCGCTCTTTATAATCTTCAGCTTTATACTCGGACTTGTGGTAGTTCTTGCGGAGCCTGCGGTGCACGTATTAAATAAGCAGGTCGAGGAGATCACGGAGGGTACGGTAAGCCGCAGATCTATGATGATCGCGCTTTGCGTCGGCGTTGGACTCTCTCTCGGACTCTCGGCACTTAGAATTTCTCTCGGCTTCTCAATTCTCTATTATCTTATCCCCGGATACCTCGTCTCGCTCGGTCTCTCGTTCTTCGTTCCGGGTATATACACGGCTATCGCGTTTGACTCGGGCGGAGTTGCAAGCGGTCCCTTGACATCAAGCTTCATACTTCCCTTTACCGTCGGCGCGTGCGTGATGACGAGCGGGGCGGAGAGCGTTCTTTCATACGCATTCGGTACCGTTGCAATGGTTGCAATGGCTCCCCTTATCACTATACAGCTTCTCGGCTTCAGGGCAATACTCACCAAAAAGATTCGCGAAAAGATAGCAATGAGCCGTATACTCAACGCCGACGACGAGCAGATAATCGACTTTATGTAAAAGGAGGAATTACCTTGCAAAACGAAAATACTAAAACCGTTACGGGCACCGAAAACAAGGCAAAAGCCTCCGCAAGTGCGAAGGGTGGCTCGTCCTCCAATGAAAAATCTACGGTAGCAAAGCCGAGATCACAGAAGGCAAAGGCTTCGAAATCTACAGAAGAAAAGAATTCGATGACCGCCCCGAAGAAGATCAAGCTTCTTTTCACTATCGTTAACAGACAGAAGACCGAATTTTTCGTAGACGTGCTTCAGGACTTTGAGGTAAATATGCAGCTCGTTCTTTCTGCACAAGGAACCGCGAACGATCACGTTATGGCACTTCTTGGATTGACCGACAGTGATAAATCGGTTATCATCAGCGTTATCAGACAGGATAAGATCAAGGACGCGCTTGCAACCCTTGAAGAAAAGTTCAACACGGTAAGAGGCGGAAAAGGTATCGCGTATACGGTTCCGATCAAAAGCGCAATCGGTGTCGCGATATATAAATTTCTTTCAAATTCGTCAGGCGGAGGATTAATAAATGGCTAAGCACGAGGTTATATTTTGTATTGTTAATACCGGATTTTCGGACGAGGTAATGGATGCCGCAAGAGAATTTGGAGCAAGAGGCGGAACGGTTATCCGCGCAAGAGGTACCGCAAACCCCGAAGCAGAAAAGCTCTTTAACATAGCTATCCAGCCCGAGAAGGAGATCGTTATGATCCTTATCGAGAGCAAGCTTAAGAACGACATTCTCCACGCGCTTTACCGCGCGGTAGGACTTAACACTCCCGGTCAAGGCATTGCTTTCACGATGCCCGTTGACGACGTTGTCGGTCTTACGAGCTTTGAAAATCTCAAAAAATCTCCCGAAAACAACGGATAATTTTAATTGCAAAACAAACAAAAGCGCATATATGACTATAAAAGTTGTCATATATGCGCTTTTGATATATAAAACAGTGGTTAAAATTTGATACGGTTACGAAATATCCTTTTTATATCCGAAACACAAAAGAGCGCAAGCTTTCGCCTGCGCTCTTTTTTATATAGGTGGTGCTCCGGTGTTCTGAGAACACTCTGCACCGTGTGAACTATAATTAGTTCTCTGCAGTTTCCTCTGCCTTAACCGCTACGAGCTTAACGATAGCCTTTTCAGCACCGTCGCCACGACGGGGGCCCATCTTAAGAACCTGGGTGTAACCGCCGTTAACGTTTGCATAGCTGGGAGCGATAACAGAGAATACCTTCTTTGCTACGTCTTCCTTGGTTATATAAGCAAGAGCTGCGCGGTAAGCTGCGAGGTCGCCCTTCTTACCGAGGGTGATCATTTCTTCAGCCTTAGCTGCTACTTCCTGAGCTCTTGTATAAGTGGTTTCAATCTTTCCGTTTTCAAGGAGAAGAGTAACCATACCTCTGAGCGTAGCTTTACGCTGTGCAGTAGTTCTGCCAAGCTTTCTCATCTGTGTGTCCTCCTAATTCTTATTCTTCTTCCTTCTTTAAGCTGAGGCCTAAAGATGCGAGCTTCTGGATAACTTCCTCGAGAGACTTTCTACCAAGGTTTCTAACCTTGATCATATCGTCCTCGGTCTTGTTAATCAAGTCTTCTACCGTGTCAATGCCTGCGCGCTTCAAGCAGTTGAAGCTACGTACAGACAGATCAAGCTCCTCAATGGTCATCTCGAGAACTTTATCTCTCTTCACTTCAGGTCTTTCAACCAAGAACTCTTCTCTCTGTGCCTTATCGGACATATCGATGAAGAGCTTGAGGTGCTCATTGAGAACCTTGGCAGCGAGAGAAACGGCCTCACTTGCAGTGATCGTTCCATTGGTGAGAACCTTCATGGTAAGCTTATCAAAGTCAGTCGCGCTACCTACACGGGTATTGTCAACGTTGAATTCAACCTTGTATACGGGGGTGAAGATAGAGTCGATGAAGATAAGTCCGATGGGTGCTCCCATATTAGAGCTTGCGCTTGCCATATAGAGCTGCTTGTTTGCCTCAGAGGAGCGGTATGCTCTACCCTGATCAAAGGTGATCTCCATATAGAAGCGAGCATTCTCGCTTACGGTACAGATGTGTTTGTTGGGGTTGAGGATCGTAATATCTGCATCGGGGATAATGTCTCCTGCAGTTACTACGCAAGGACCGGTCACGTCGATAACGGCGGTCTTGGGACCCTCACATTCAAGTTTAGCAACGATACCCTTAACGTTGAGAACGATTTCCGGAACGTCTTCCTTTACGCCGTTGCAAGCAGAGATCTCGTGGAGTACTCCGTCGATCTTGATGCTGGTTGCAGCGTATCCGGGCAACGTGGAAAGAAGTATTCTACGAAGAGCGTTACCAAGAGTGATACCGTAACCTCTTACAAGAGGCTCGGCTACGAAAATGCCTTCGCTTTCGTCTTCCTTGGTGTTCGTTACCGTAATATTGAACTTTTCCATTGCGTTCATCATAATAATAAATATCCTCCTGTTTTTCTTTGTAATTGTTTCTTCGTTTCGAAGAAAGCTTCATAAACAGATACCAACCCCTCGAGAAGAAAGCAAAGCATACGCTTTCCTTCTTTCTCGTAGGTAGTATCGGAGGGATTATTTGGAATAAAGCTCGACGATAAGCTGCTCGTTGAACTCGAAGTCGATGTCGTCTCTTGCGGGAAGAGCAACAACCTTAGCTACGAGGTTCTGTGCATCCTTTTCGATCCACTTGGGAGTTACTGCGGTTGCGCAAGCCTCTGCGAGAGCCTTTATCTTTACGCTTTCCTTGCTGGATTCCTTAACGGCGATTACGTCACCTGCCTTAACGAGAATAGAGGGAATGGATACCTTCTTGCCGTTAAGAGTGAAGTGACTGTGAAGAACGAGCTGACGAGCTTCCTTTCTGGAGGATGCCATACCCATTCTGTATACTACGTTGTCAAGACGTCTCTCAAGAAGGATAAGGAGGTTAGTACCGGTAATTCCATCCATCTTTTCAGCCATCTCATAGTAGTGCTTGAACTGACCTTCAAGAACTCCGTAGTAACGTCTCGTCTTCTGCTTCTCACGAAGCTGTCTGCCGTATTCTCCGACCTTCTTACGAGCAGCACCGTGCTGACCGGGTGCTGTGCTTCTGTGGTCAAATGCGCATTTGCCGTTAGTGCAACGCTCGCCCTTAAGATAGAGCTTGCAGCCTTCACGACGGCAAAGCTTACAGTTAGCGCCTGTATATCTTGCCATTTTTCAATACCTCCTACTGAATTAAACGCGTCTGCGCTTAGGAGGACGACAACCGTTATGAGGAATCGGTGTTACGTCCTTAATCATAGTGATCTCAAGTCCTGCGGTTGCAAGAGCACGGATAGCAGACTCTCTGCCTGCTCCGGGACCTCTTACGAGAACCTCAACAGTCTTCATTCCGTTATCTACTGCAATCTTACCTGCATGCTCTGCTGCAGTCTGAGCTGCGTAGGGAGTAGACTTCTTAGAACCCTTGAATCCCATTTCACCGGAAGTACCCCAAGCGATTACGTTGCCCTGCATATCTGTAATAGAAACGATTGTGTTATTAAAAGTCGAACGGATGTGTGCTACGCCCTTTTCGACGTTCTTGCGCTCGCGGCGCTTCTTAACAACCTTCTTAGCTACTGCCATCTCGGTTTACTCCTTACTTCTTCTTATTTGCAATGGTCTTTGCGGGACCTTTTCTTGTTCTTGCATTAGTCTTGGTACGCTGACCTCTTACGGGAAGTCCCTTTCTGTGTCTGGTACCACGATAGCAATTTACTTCTACGAGTCTCTTGATGTTAAGAGCTACCTCACGGCGAAGGTCACCCTCTACCTGATGGTTAGCTTCGATTTCATCACGAAGACGCGCGATTTCATTTTCGGTGAGATCCTTTGCACGAGTGTCGGGGTTAACGCCGGTCTTTGCAAGGATGTCCTTGGAGGTCTTAAGACCTATACCGTAAATGTATGTGAGCGCGATTTCTACGCGCTTGTTATTGGGAATATCAACACCAGCTATACGAGCCATTTCGATATATACTCCTTTTTAAATTTAGTCGTCTGATATGCGGATTAACCCTGACGCTGCTTGTGCTTGGGGTTTTCGCAAATGACCATTATCTTACCGTGTCTCTTAATGATCTTGCACTTATCGCATATTTTTTTGACGGAAGGCTTAACTTTCATTTTTAATACCTTTCCTTTCAGAAATAAATAAATATTACTTCTTTCTCCAGGTGATGCGTCCCTTTGAGATATCATAAGGTGATACCTCTACGGTTACCGTATCTCCTACGAGAATCTTGATATAGTTCATACGAAGCTTTCCTGATATAGTTGCAGTCACTATGTGACCGTTAGGAAGCTTTACCTTGAAGACGGTGTTGGGAAGTGCTTCCACAACGAGACAATCTTCAAATTCGATCAAATCATTCTTAGCCAGAATTATCCCTCCCTTATCCGATGTTTACATCGGTCAATATAATAGGATCGTTTTCGGTTATCAGGATAGAGTTTTCATAGTGGGCGGATATTTTTCCGTCCGCAGTTACTACCGTCCAACCGTCCTTTAAAACACGTACGTCGTGTGAGCCTGCATTTACCATGGGCTCTATTGCAAGAGTCATTCCGGGATACAGTCTTACGCCTCTGCCCGCTCTGCCGAAGTTCGGTATTTCGGGTTCTTCGTGTAAGTCCTTACCTACTCCGTGGCCTACGTAATCTCTAACAACCGAGAAGCCGTTCGAAATGACGAAATTCTCAACCGCAAAGCCTAAGTCCCCGACGCGATTTCCCGGTCTTGCGACCTTCATCGCCTCATAGAAGCTTTTTTCAGTGACCGAAATCAGCCTCAGAGCCTCATCGCTTACCTTGCCGACAGGAAACGTTCTTGCACTGTCGCCATTATAGCCGCGGTAGCGAGCTCCGACGTCGATCTTTACGATATCTCCCTCTTTAAGTATTACCTTTGCGGAGGGTATTCCGTGTATGACCTGCTCGTTTACAGAGATACAAGCGCTTCCGGGGAATCCGCCGTATCCAAGGAACGAAGGGGTGGCGCCGCTTTTTTCAATATGGCGGCGAATTTGGGTGTCTATTTCTTTCGTGCTGATGCCCGGACGAACCAGCTCGCGAGCGACCTCAAGGGCCTCCGCGGTAATACGACCGGCAACCTTCATAAAAGCTATCTGCTCGTCGTTTTTAATAACAAACATGTCTTAAACTTCAAGCGCTCTCATAGTACGGCACGAAACCTCATCAACACTGCCGATGCCGTCTACGAGCTTCAAGCTGCCCTTTTTGGAATAGTATTCCTTAAGGGGCTCGGTAGTGCTGTGATACACCTCAAGTCTTGAAAGTACTACCTCAGGAGCATCGTCACGGCGTACCGTGAGCTCCTCTGAGCACTTATCACATCTGGTTCCGTCCGCGGAGGGATTGAACACAACGTGATAGGATGCTCCGCATTTAGCGCATACGCGCCTGCCTGACATTCTCTCGACGATAGACTCGTCGGGAACCTCGATAGAAACTACCTTGTCAAGCGTAATGCCCATACTGTCAAGAGCCTCTGCCTGAGGCACGGTTCTTGGAAATCCGTCAAGGATGAATCCATTCTGACAATCTGATTTTGCGAGGCGTTCCTTGATTATTCCGATAACTACGTCATCGGGCACAAGCTCGCCCGCTTCAATAAATTTTTTGGCTTTGAGACCCATTTCGGTGCCGAGCTTCAAGGACTCGCGGATGATAGCACCGGTAGAGATGGTCGGAATTTCGAGCTTCTCTGCGACGATATCAGCCTGCGTGCCCTTGCCGGCTCCGGGGGCGCCAAGAAAAATTATTTTCATTTTTTCGCTCCCGTTTTATTAATTAAAGGAAACCTTTATAGTTACGCATAGTAAGCTGTGCTTCGAGCTCTCTGAACGTTTCGATAGCAACACCGACAACGATGAGGATCGAGGTTCCACCGAAGGTGAATGCGCTCGTGTAAGAGGAAGCAGCAGATGCTACGTACTCATTAATGGAGATTCCGTAGATTGCTTCATAAAGCCATGCGTAGTCAGCATACATAGGAGCGATGATCCACTCGATGATGTGCTGCATTACGTGAGGTCCGAGAATTACGGGGAGAACCGCTATAATACTGAGGAAGAGCGCGCCTACGAGAGTTACCTTACCGAGAATCTTACGGATGTAATCTGCGGTAGGTCTGCCCTGTCTGATTCCGGGGATCGCTCCGCCCTGCTTCTTAAGATTGTTCGATACTTCAGTAGGATCGAAGGTGATCTGAGTATAGAAGTAAGAGAAAGCAATGATAAGAACGAAGAGGAGGAGAGGATATACGAATCCGTCAGCCGCAAGGAATCTGTTAAGCCAGCCCCAGAATCCTGCCGTATTATTGGTAACACCGCAAAGAGCGAGGATGGTGGGAACGAGAGAAACGATAGAGCTTGCGAAGATAACGGGCATAACGCCTGTCATGTTGAGCTTCAAGGGAATGTTGGAGCTCTGACCGCCGTACATCTTACGACCAACAACTCTCTTTGCATACTGAACGGGAATTCTTCTCTCGGATCCGGTTACCCAGATTACGAAGATTACCGTTGCAACAAGGAACGCGATGAGCGCAACTGCAAAGAGGCTGGATACAAGACCGTAAAGCCATGCCTTCTCGGGATACTTGAACGCCGTTACTGCAAGGTTTACAAGCTTGTAAACGAAGGAAGGCATTACCGATACGATGTTTGCGAAGAGGATCATAGAAATACCGTTACCGATACCTCTTTCATTGATTCTCTCAGCAAGCCACATGATTACCGCTGCACCTGCTACGTAGCAAGCTACGATAGCAATTCCGTAGAACCAAGCGAGGTTCGAGTTACCGGGAGTTGCTGCGTGGGTAAGGCTGCCTCCGTTTCTGAGGAGGAAGTAATAACCGAGAGCAGTTACTACTGCAAGGATAACGGTTACTACTCTGGTGATGAAGTTCATCTTCTCCTTGTCTTCCTTAGCGATTTCGCCAAGTCTGGGGAAGACAACTGCAAGAAGCTGAATTATAATTGAAGAGTTGATGTAGGGAGATACACCGAGAGCAAATACGGTAGCGTTTGCCAATGCACCGCCCGAAAGGGTATCCATATAGTTGAGTATGGTTCCCTGGAACTGACTGTTAAAGCTGCTCGAATCTACGAAGGGAACAGGAATAACAGTACCGATACGATAGAGAACAAGTATGAATAAAGTAAACAAAATTTTACTTTTTATGTCCTTAGTTCTCCAAGCGTTCTTTAAAGTCTGAAGCATTTATACCACCTCAGTCTTTCCACCTACCGCCTCGATCTTCTCTTTTGCGGAAGCTGAGAAGACTTTCGCCTTAACGGTGAGTTTCTTTGTGAGTTCGCCTTCGCCGAGAACCTTAACTCCGTCACATACGGAATTGATAACGCCATTGAGAAGGAGAGCAGCACTATCTACTACGTCACCGTCGTTGAATTTGTTTAATGCTTCGACATTGATAACAGTGTACTGCTTACCAAATCTTGCGTTGTTAAAGCCTCTCTTGGGAAGCTTTCTGTAAAGCGGAAGCTGACCGCCTTCAAAACCGGGTCTTACGCCACCTCCGGAACGAGCATTCTGTCCCTTGTGACCTTTGCCGGCCGTCTTTCCGTTTCCGGAACCTGCGCCTCTACCTTTGCGGAAGGATGCCTTTACGGAGCCTTCTGCGGGTGAAAGTTCATGGAGCTTCATTTTATATCCTCCTTTCAATTCCGATTAAACGGTTTCTACCTTAACAAGGTGTGAAATTACTTTGATTTTTCCTGCAACAGCCTCGTTGTTTGCTACAACTACGAAGTCACCGGGTCTCTTGAAGCCAAAAGACTTTGCGGTTGCGATCTGTGCGGGCTTGCGAGCGATGAGGCTCTTTACGAGAGTAATCTTAACGTTTTCCATTTCGATTCCTCCTTATGCCTTGATATCTTCTACGGAAAGTCCGCGAAGCTCTGCAATCTCTTCTGCAGTTCTAAGAGCCTTAAGACCCTCGAAGGTCGCCTTAACTACGTTAGTGGGGTTCGAGGAACGAAGGCACTTTGCACGAATGTTCTTGATACCTGCAAGCTCAAGAATGATACGAACAGTACCACCTGCGATAATACCGGTACCGGGAGCAGCGGGCTTAAGAAGCACCTTACCTGCGCCGTATTCACCGATTACGTCGTGGGGGATGGTCGTTCCGTTGAAAGATACCTTAATAAGATTCTTCTTTGCATCATCAATTCCCTTGCGGATCGCATCCGGAACTTCTGCTGCTTTACCGAGGCCGAAGCCTACATGTCCATTTCCGTCGCCTACTACCATGATAGCTGCAAAACGAGCGATTCTACCGCCCTTTACGGTCTTGGAAACACGGTTTAATACTACAAGCTGCTCCTGAAGATCAAGCTCAGCTGCGTTAATTCTCTTTGCCATGTTTATTCTCCTTATAGAATGTTTCTTTTCGAAACAGTGTACAAACCAGCGATTAGAACTTAAGGCCGCCTTCTCTTGCGCCTTCAGCTAACTCTGATACACGTCCGTGATAAATGTAGCCACCGCGGTCAAATACTACTGCGGAAATGCCTTTTTCAAGTGCTCTCTTAGCGAGAGTGTTACCAACTTTTCTGGCTGCCTCTTTGTTAGAGCCGATGCCGTCAAAGTCCTTTTCATAAGTGTTTGCGCTAACAAGCGTTACGCCGTTCACGTCGTCGATAATCTGAGCCGAGATGTGAGCGTTCGAACGATATACAGCAAGACGAGGTCTCTCGGGAGTACCGGAAAGCTTACCACGTACTCTGCTGTGTCTTTTAAGACGCTGAGCGTTACTGTCTGTTCTCTTAACCATCTTAAGTATCTCCTTTCATTACTTACCGGTTTTTCCGGCCTTACGGCGAATCTTTTCACCGGTGTACTTGATACCCTTACCAAGGTAGGGCTCGGGAGGTCTCTTGGATCTGATAACGGCTGCCATCTGTCCAACTGCCTGCTTATCAATTCCCTTTACGATGATGGTCGTGTTATCGGGAGTCTCAAAGGTGATACCGTTTGCTTCCTCGAAAACAACGGGGTGAGAATAACCAAGACCGAGAACGATCTTGCCATTCTGCTTCTCAACTCTGTAACCAACTCCGACAATCTCAAGCTTCTTAGCGTAGCCTGTAGTTACACCAACAACCATGTTGTTGAGGAGTGTTCTTGTAAGACCGTGAAGCGAACGCATTTCCTTCTGATCGTTAGGACGGGTTACTACGAGAGTTGCGCCATCCTGCTTGATCTCAAGCTCGGGGCAGAAGTCCTGCTTAAGCTCGCCGAGAGGTCCTTTAACTGTTACTGCATTTCCCTCTGCTACGGTTACCGTAACGTTTGCAGGAACTGCAATTGGTTCTCTACCAATTCTTGACATCGTTATTACCTCCCTTTATTACCATACGAAGGCGAGAACTTCGCCGCCTACGTTGGCCTGTCTTGCTTTCTTATCGGTCATAACGCCCTTGGAAGTGGATACGATCGCAATACCAAGTCCGTTCATTACCTTAGGCATATCCTCACAGTTGGAGTAGATACGAAGACCGGGCTTCGATACTCTTCTGATACCGTGAATAACCTTCTGCTTGCCGGGAGCGTACTTGAGGGTAACACGAATGATGCCCTGCTTGCCGTCCTCAACGATCT
>JBGVKA010000154.1:0-2627 GCA_045129715.1 Eubacteriales bacterium
CTCTTTTTCTTTAAGGAAGGGGATAGTGGATATAACGAGAAGGAGCGCATTGTAGGTATCGTTCATCTGGTAAAGCGTTTCCGCACGGACGATATCGTAGATGTAATGCTCGCTTCCGGGGAAAAGAACTCGGAAGATCTCGATCATTTCCTCTTTATTGTTGAGTATCTGATCGTTGAATGCTGTCATGTCCCAAATGCCGTTTCGAACGGTAGGTCTTCCTGCAGTAAGTGTGAGTCCTCTTGCAGCCCAATGATTCTCGGTGAGAGAAGCTATAATATCTCTGACCTCGTCGTACGTTACACCGGGCATAAGGAGCTGAGACGTTACGCGATAGACGCTTCCCGTTGGAAGTGTCTCAAGAAGCTCACGCGCCTTTTGATATTCTGCCGCATGAATGTATATCTGAATAAGTCCGCAGGTGAGGGAAGGATGCTTAAGCAAATCCTCTTTTGTCAGCTCGTAAAACCATTTTCGGTATTCCCAGAGAGTTTGCAGAGTGTAGTACGACCTTCTGAAAATGCTTTCCAGAATAGCGATCATCACCTGCTTGTCGTTGGTGTGTCGTAAGACCCGAAGATTTTGTCGGTCTTCAACAGGGAGGTATTTTAATTTCATCTTTTTTCTCCTTGAAGAGTGTCTTTTTTCTGAGTTCGAAATATTATACCATAAAAACAACTGAGTGTCTATACCACCAAAGGGTTATAAAATTTCTTCAATATATAATATAATGTAAGAAAAAAACAAACATAAAATTTATATAACCGAAAATATCGAAAAATAATTTTTTTTGTAAGCGCAAATTTTAATTTCGAGGTTTTTTTCTGTACGATATCGGGTCGTGTTTCCGGTAAAAATGAGTTATTCAATAAAATGTTACATATAAGTTTTGAATATGCTATTGCAAAATCCATAAAAATATAATATAATATATCTGATTAACTGTGCCGGAAAGCATATTATGGCACGTAATGACAAATTTTTTCATTCTTATGCGAAAGCAAATATCTTCTATAAGGAAGGAGTCAGTCAAAATGAACGATTTGTTTGATTTTTCAGTAGCCGATAAGGTTCTTGAGCAGAACGGCTACAAGCAGCAGGCAATTATTGCCATTTTGCAGGAAATTCAGGAGCATTACCATTATCTGCCGAGAGAGGTATTCCCTTATCTGGCGAAGAAGCTTGATATGAGTGAAGCTCGTATTTACAGCATAGCTACGTTCTATGAAAACTTTTCCCTTGAGCCCAAGGGTAAATATGTAATTAAAATATGTGACGGTACCGCGTGCCACGTTCGCCGTTCGATACCGATACTCGAGAGAGTTCGCGGAGAGCTTGGTCTTTCGGCAAGCAAGAAGACTACCGATGATCTTCTTTTTACCGTTGAGACCGTTTCCTGCCTCGGTGCTTGCGGACTTGCACCCGTTCTTACCGTTAATGACGTCGTATATCCCGCAATGACACCGGATAAGGCATCCGAACTTTTAAAGAAGCTTAAGGAGGAAGACGCAAATGCTTAAATCAAGAGAAGAACTCGCTCTTTATCGCTCAAGAATATACAGTGCTTACGAAGCACAGGTGCAGAAGCTTATAATCTGTGGCGGTACGGGCTGTGTGGCGGGCGGCTCACTTAAGGTTTATGACCGCTTGAAGGAGCTTATGGAGGCACGCAATATTCCCGTAGAGGTCAAGCTTGAGGCTGAGCCTCACGATCACGCTGTCGGACTTAAGCAGAGCGGATGTCACGGATTTTGCGAAATGGGTCCCCTTCTTCGCGTTGATCCTCAGGGCTGGCTCTATACGAAGGTACACGTTGAGGACTGCGAGGAGATAGTTGAGAAGACCGTGCTCGGCGGTGAATGCATCGACAGACTCGTGTACAAGAAGGACGGAAAGATCTACGAAAAGCAGGAGGATATCCCCTTCTATAAGCAGCAGACAAGACTTGCTCTTGAGCACTGCGGTAAGATCGATGCAAATTCTATAGATGAATACCTTGCAATAGGCGGTTATTCTGCATTCGAAAAGGCACTTTTCGATATGACCGGCGACGAGATAATCGAAACCGTTTCCGGTGCAGTTCTTCGCGGACGCGGAGGCGGAGGCTTCCCCGCAGGACGTAAGTGGGCTCAGGTAAAGCGCCAAAAGGAGCCTCAGAAATACGTTGTTTGTAACGGTGACGAAGGTGACCCCGGTGCATTCATGGACAGAAGTATTATGGAGGGTGACCCCCACCGTATGCTCGAGGGTATGATGATCGCCGCAGTTGCGGTAGGCGCAAACGAAGGTTACATATACGTTCGTGCCGAATATCCGCTTGCTATCGAGCGTCTCCGTACGGCGATAAATCAGGCTGAAGAGCTTGGCATCCTCGGAGACAATATTCTTGGAAGTGATTTCTCATTCCATATGCATATAAACCGCGGCGCGGGTGCATTCGTATGCGGAGAGGGATCTGCACTTACCTCATCTATCGAGGGTAAGAGAGGCTTCCCCCGTGTTAAGCCTCCGAGAACGGTTGAGCACGGACTTTTCGATAAGCCTACAGTTCTCAATAACGTTGAAACCTATGCAAACGTTCCTTCTATTATAAGTAACGGTGCAGATTGGTATCTCGGCTACGGTAC
>JBGVKA010000155.1:0-3671 GCA_045129715.1 Eubacteriales bacterium
ACTCATTCAGGCACCCGAGGAACTCAAGGATTATTATAACGCTATCAAGAACTGCATCCTTTCGTACACCGGCGTTAAGGCAAAGTCGAGCTGGAATTACGAGATATTCACCAAGGGCAGAACTCAGTGCGTTAAGCTCAACGTTAAGGGTAAGGCACTTACCGTTAACCTTGCTCTCGATCCCAAGGCATACAGCGTGACCAAGTATCACTTCACCGACCTTTCCGATAACCCCAAGTATGCACCCCTTCCTATGCTTCTTAAGGTCAAGAGCGACAGAGGACTTAAGTATGCGCTTGAGCTTATCGCAGAGGTTATGTCTAAGCTTGACATCACTAAGGCAGAGGAGCCTACCGTTGATTACCGTATGCCTTACGAGTCCAACGCAAGCCTTGCTAAGCGTGGCTTGGTAAAGGTTATCCTTCCTGCAGGCGTTAATTACGATCCCACAGTAGAGATCCGTGAGGCTAATGTCAGCGCGATCATCGACTCCGATGATGAAAATACCGCCGCTCGCGAGGAGGTATTCGTTTACGACGATGCGGACAATGAGACCGCAGAGCCCACCGTAGCAGAGGATACCGCCGAGGCAGCTCCCGCGGTTGCAGAGGAATCCATCGAGGAAAACGTAACCGTTACAGAGAAGGCATCCTCCACCGTAGGTATGCCCGTTATCTCCGCAGACGATACCATTATCGTTGACGGAAACGTAGTTCTCATCAGATACAGAAGCTCCTTCACCTCAAGACTTATCCAGTCTGACAGTGACGTTCAGGATTATTACACCGCTCTTAAGAATCACCTTCTCTCCTACAAGGGCGTTAAGGCGAGAACGAGCTGGAACTACGAAACCTTCGCTAAGGGACGTACTCAGTGTGCAAGGATCAACATCAAGGGTAAGACTCTCACCATTAACCTTGCGCTTCTTCCCGAGGCTTATAACGTTAACAAGTATCACTTCACTGACCTTTCGGATAATCCTAAGTTTGATAAGCTTCCCATGCTTCTCAAGATCAGAAGCGCAAGAGCTCTCAAATACGCGCTTGAGCTTATCGATGAGCTTATGAAGACTCTCGACGTTCCCGCAGGAAAGGCTCAGGACGTAGATTACCGCAAGCCTTACGAGTCCAACATCGAGCTTGCCCGTCGCGGTCTTATGAAGATCATTCTTCCCGCAGGCGTTGCTCTTGACGAAAAGACTCTTCTCGGTGATGAAAATGCAGAGCCTTCTGCAGAAACCGTAGCAGAGGATGCCCCCCTCGTGATCGAGGAGCCCGTATATACCGATGCTGAGCATGCAGACGAGATGATCAACGACTACGTAGCAGAGCGTTCTATCAAGATCATCAAGAAAAAGCGTCCCACCTCAGGAAAGATGGCAGAGGTAAACATTGACGATATCTGTGCTAACTTCGAGAACGGTGACGTAGTAACTCTTGAAGCACTTAAGGAAAAGCTTCTCGTAAGCCAGTCCGCAGGTAAGGTAAAGATCCTTGCAAACGGAGTTATGACCAAGAGCTTGACCGTTGAGGCAGATAAGTTCTCGCTTCAGGCAGTTAAGATGATCACTCTTGCAGGCGGTACCGCAAAGCGTTACGACTAAACGCCTTCTGGGGATCAAACATAAAAGGGTAGCTCGCCTTGAGCTACCCTTAATTTTTTATAAAGAATATTTGTGATAAGGTTTAAAACGCAAAAAAGAACGAGCTCTCGGCAGATCTTAATACCGCGAGCCCGTTTTCATAAATAAGGCTTATACTATCGTGACCTTAAGCTTAAGGCTTATTTTTAAATTTTCGTTTTCGGTAACGGACGTGACCTTCACCGCATCGTTTTCGTAGGTATTCTCTCCCTTTGCGACAAGGAGAGCGTTTTCCTTCGGCACGGTGAAATATTCAAGGATACGCATAGCACTTCTGCGACCGCCGAATATACGGCCCCTGAATATGCAGATATCTCTGTGAACGACGTCTGTAGCCTTCATCCACTCGAAGGCAGGCTCCTCACCTGCATCGGTGTAAAGCTCAAGCTTTGCATTGAGACGGGGGCGAAGGATGATAACGAGCGTTTTATTCTCGGATATCAAAGCATTGTCCTTGGATGAAAACAGACCGTGCTGGCGTATCTCATCGTTGTTTATCGAAATATATCTGAAGAAATACACCATAATGAAGATTATGAAAAATGCGGATACGAGGATAAGGGGATAAAATTTCAGCGGATGATCCGAGCGGTCGTTTAAGCTCGTGGCCAACCAGAATATAATAACGACGGGTATCTCGGTAAGATATACCCACGGCTTGGTGCAGAAGAGGTAAATGCTTTTCATTTTTGATCCTTTTTGCCGTAGGATAACGGCTCGTTGTTTTTTACTATTCTATTGTACCATAGGTATGTGAATTTTTCAATATTTGCCATAAAAAAATCAAAACAATTTACCGAGATAAATTTAAGTGATGGAAAAATCCCCGAAAAAAGCATCCAAACGCTTTAAAAAGTCCAATAAATAGCATTAAAACTCTTGATTTTTCTTTGCTTTTGTGCTAAACTTTACTAAAATAAATATACGGGTGAAAATATATGAAAATAAAGCTTTTGAGTATATTGTTTATTCTCGCGCTTGCTTCGTCGTTGCTTGTGGGATGCAAGGATCACGATGAGCCCTCGGATAAGGAAGAGGCGACCGAAACCGAAAAGGAGCCTGAAAATACCGAAAACGAGACCGAGAAGTTAGAGCTTACCTTCAGTGATATAACCCTTCAGCTCGGAGGTGTGGCACCTCTTGTGACTACCGTGGAGATAGGAGGAAAAACGCAAGAGATTGACTACCGGTTTGACGGTGATAATATTTCCATCAAGGACGGCGTGGTTACCGCGCTCGTTCACAACTCCGTCACTATAGTAACTGCAAGCACGGAAGATTTTGAGACTATTTTTCTCGTAACCGTCAGAGGAGATAAGGGAACCATGACTATAGATGCACCTGAGCACATTTATTCAAATTACGCACCGAAAAAGATAAACGTAAGCTTTTCTGATCCCAAATTCGCCTCCGAGGTAACCTTCAGCGCGAATGACTCGAGAGTTGGCTTCAAGGACGGAGGCATCTATGCAACGGGAACCTTCTCCTCATCGAAAGACGTCAAGGTGACCGCAACGTCGGAATATCACACCGAGAGCTTCTACGTCAACGTATCCACCTTCAACGATAACAGTGCTGAGACCAAGGTTCAGTGGTATGAGGAAAATATCATTAAGGAAGAGAACAAGGGCGGAACGATATTTATCGGAGATTCCTATTTTGACGGTAAGCTAAGCTCGGATGGAACACCGACCTTCTGGAAGGATTTCTATACCGACTATACCGAAAAAAAGACCTTCCTTATGGGAATTTCGGCATCGCAGATATACCACTGGGAAATTGTTTCCGAGCGAATAGTATATCCTATGGAGCCTAAGGAAATAGTACTTCATATAGGCTTTAATGACGTTCACAGCAGTGACAGAAGTGCCTATGAGATCGCAACGAGAATAATAGCGTTGCTTGAGGAGTTCCGCGAGAAGCTTCCGAACACGAAGGTATATTATTGCAGCGTTGAGCCGAAGAAAAACGCTCTCGATCAGGGCTCTCAGTTCTACGAGAGATCGATGATCTTCGCGCCTATGATAAA
>JBGVKA010000156.1:0-2340 GCA_045129715.1 Eubacteriales bacterium
ACGGATATCAGCCCTCACATCTTGCAAACTACGCAAATGCAGGAAGAAGCTTCGTGTTCGAGTTTGATATCAAGGCGGTTAGCGTTCCCTCGGAAATAAATCTTCTTCAGTTTATCACCAGAGCGTCGTCCTCTACCGTCTTTGCTCCGATCCTTAAATTGAAAACCGACGGTAGCATTTACGCATCCAAGGATAGCACGAAGGCAACTATCGTAAACGTTAGCGGTCAGGAATATACCAATATAGCGGTATTCGTAGACGTATCTGCAAACAGATATTACGTTTACGTAAACGGCGTTAACGCTACTCCCAACGGCTTCGAGTTCTTGACGAATACGCAGTGGAGCAGTATTGCAGGCACCTACACCGTAGGAGGCGAAACTGTGACACTGAGGGCAGGCGAGTTCGTCTTCGGTGAAGCGAGAGTTCTTCAGGATAACAACACGAATGCCGAGGTTTATATGGATAACTTTACGGCGTACTACGCTTACGAGAAGGATGCCGAAACCGATGCGGATACTTATCCCGTGGTTCTCTACGACAAGGGCGGATACGTTGGCTCCTACACCGATCTTGACGGTGCATATACCAAGATAAAAGAAAATTTGTCGGGAACGTATACGATCCTCGTTCGCCGTAATATGACGAAATCGGCAAACATGCATATATCCGATTTCAAGGGAGATCTTACGATCGATCTTGGCGGACACACCGTTACCGTAAGTTCGACGGGTAAATATTTCCTCGATCTCGGCACTGCGACGGGCGGAATAAAGAACTCGTTCACAATCAAAAACGGTACGCTCATCAAGGCGGGCGGAAACGGTCTTGTGTGCGTAAACTATAACAGTAATTTCAAAAATACCGATGCAGAATACAATTTCGTATTCGATTCGGTTACCTTCAAGGCTACAAACGAAAGCATTAAAAACGTGATATTCAATACGTGGGAGGACGGCTTCACCTCGGGTGCTTCGTCACTCGTTAAGATCGCTTCCGCGTTCAACGGCTGTACGTTCGATCTTGCGGGCTCGACCGCAGGCTCGGTAATGCTTCCTCTTACCTGTAAGACCGCAGGCCGTGACAGAGTTGTTCATAACGTAACTATCAACGGCGGTGAAATTATCGCAAGCACCGCAGATGATTTCGCTACGAGATTTTATCAGACGGATGCTCTCACAGAGGGAAGATTTGACACCCTTACGTTCTCGAAGCTTGAGGGCGGAAAATACACGGCACTCGTGCTTGGCTCATCCGAATCTGCTCCTACCGTGACCTGTAACGAAGGCGAGCTTTCGTTCGTTAAGATTTCGGAAAATGCCGATAGCGTTACCTACAGACTCCAGCCCACCGCAATTGCTTCGCTGAGCTTTAATCTTAAAACGAGCATTACCCTCGGCTCCGAGCTTGTTTACAACGTTTACGTTCCCGCAGTGGATGGCATTAAATCCATCACGGTAGACGGAAGAACCTATGCGGATGCAAAGACGGTAACCCTTAACGACGGAAATCAGTATTATCATATTGCGGTTTCTATGTCTGCTCCTACGTCGGCAAGAAGCATAGCTATCAAGGTGAGCTTGACTGTTGACGGTAAGGATTATACCGGAGCCTTCACCGTAAGCATTCCCAAGTATTCGAAGAAGGTTCTCGAATCGAATGCCGGCGAGGTAGAGAAGACTCTCGTAAAGGACGTTCTTGCTTATATCAAGGCATCGTACGTCTACTTTGACGCGGAGGATAAGACCGAGGTCATAAAGGCTATAGACGAGATCCTCGGAGATCATAGCAATCCCTTCGCAAAGGTTGACGGAAATACGGACACCGAAAACGGACTCCTTGGTGCTGTAATATCACTTGAAGAAAAGCCCGCCGTCCGCTTCATTCTTCCCGAGGGCGTAACCGCAGACGGATACACCTTCAAGATAGGAGATACCGTTCTTGACTACACTACGGGCACTATGACACTTAAGGATAAGACCTACAACTACGCCGAGGTATCGCTCTATGCATACCAGATGATAAGAGAGATAACCTACACTAACGGTACAGAGAGCGGATGCTATCATATCAACAGCTACTACGATTTCATTACGACGGACGTCGAGTACAAGGATAACGCAAACCTCATAACCCTCGTTGAAAAGCTTTATAATTACTGCAAGTCTGCAGAAGATTACAGAGCTTCAGTAACTAACAAATAAGGAGGTAAAAAACAATGAAAAAATACGTTAACCCCGAAATTGAAATTGTAGAAGTTAACGCCTCCGACGTGCTTACTGCTTCACCGGGCACCGAGACTCCTTGGTACGAAGAGAACGACGGCTCTTGGGAAATTAG
>JBGVKA010000157.1:0-5428 GCA_045129715.1 Eubacteriales bacterium
CGAAAAGAAGCAGTTTGCTGTTTCGGGACTTATACAGGCTTATTTCCTTCAGCTTATGGATCTTTTAGAGGATAATTACGATTACCTCGACGTAAGAGAGATCGAGCGGGAAATATAAGTCAGTACTGCGGCGTAATGCCAATCACTAATTATGGAGGTAACAAAAATGTTAAAGCTCAGTTTGCAATTCTTCGCTCACAAAAAGGGCGTAGGTTCTACTAAGAACGGCCGTGACTCCGAGTCTAAGCGTCTTGGTGTTAAGAAGGCTGACGGTCAGGCAGTAATTGCCGGCAATATTCTTGTTAGACAGCGCGGAACTAAGATTCATCCCGGTACCAACGTAGGCATCGGTTCTGATGATACTCTCTTTGCGCTCGTTGACGGTAAGGTTAAGTTCGAGCACATTACCGGTGGCAAGAAGCAGGTTAGCGTATACGCTGACTAATTTTTAAGGGGCAGTTGCTTTTGCGACGCCCCTAAAATTATAAAATTTTTAAATTCAACACAGGGGGATTTTAAATATGTCGATTTTAGTTACCGGCGGAACCGGTTATATTGGCTCTCATACCGTTGTAGAGCTTTTGTCTGTCGGCGAGGACGTTGTTATCGTTGACAATCTTTATAACAGCAAGCTTTGCGTTCTTGATAGAATAGAAGCTATCACAGGCAAGCGTCCTGCATTTGTAAAATGCGATCTTCTCGATAAGGAGACGCTTGATAAGGTATTCGTTGATTATCCGGACATCGATTCTGTTATTCACTTTGCAGGTCTTAAGGCTGTCGGTGAATCGTGCAAGCTTCCTCTTATGTATTATCATAACAACCTTACGGGCACGTTCAATCTTATTGATTGCATGCTTAAGCACAACGTAAACAGAATTGTTTTCAGCTCGTCTGCAACGGTTTACGGTGTACCTAAGACGGTTCCGATCAAGGAAGATTTCCCGCTTTCTACTACTAACCCCTACGGTGAGACAAAGCTTATGATAGAAAGAATTCTCAAGGATTGTGCAGCAGCAAACCCTGAATTCTCCGCTTGTGTCCTCAGATATTTCAACCCCATCGGTGCTCACGCGAGTGGTACTATGGGTGAGGATCCCAGAGGTATTCCCAACAACCTTCTTCCTTACATCGCTAAGGTTGCCGCAGGTAAGCTTGAGTGTCTCAGCGTCTTTGGTGACGACTACGCTACTCCCGACGGAACCGGCGTAAGAGATTACATTCACGTAGTAGACCTTGCGCTTGCTCATCTCAAGGCTCTCGATTACACCGCAAAGATGAAGGGAATCGACTATTTCAATATCGGTACCGGCAACGGATATTCCGTTCTTGAGATGGTTAAGGCATTCTCTGAGGCTTGGGGATCTGACGTTAAGTATAAGATATCTCCTCGCCGTCCCGGTGATATAGCAGAGTGCTATGCAGACTCTTCTAAGGCAAAGGAAATACTCGGCTGGGAAGCTACTCGCGACCTTAAGGTTATGTGCGAGGACTCTGCAAGATGGCAGAGAATGAATCCCGACGGATATCCCGACTGATTTTAATTTTCAAAGAGGTCACTCGAATTTTTTCAGCGGCCTCTTTTACTATGTTTAAAGATTTGTATTTTAAAACACAACAAAAGTAGAGATTTGGTATTTATTTTATGGCAGAATTAAGAGACAAAAGATTTTTCCTCTTGGATATGGACGGTACCATTTATCTTGATAACGACGTTTTTGACGGCACTCTTGATTTTTTGGCAAGAGTTCGCGATATCGGAGGAAAGTATTTATTCGTAACGAACAACTCGTCTAAGAGCGTTGACGCCTACGTTGACAAGCTCCGAAAACTCGGTATTGAGGCAGATGAAACTAACTTCCTTACCTCGACCGATGCGACCATACTGTATCTTGAAGCTAATTATCCTGGGAAGCGTTTTTACGCTATGGGAACGAGATCATTTATTAATCAGCTCAAGGGCGCGGGAATCGACGTGGTTACCGACGTTTGCGACGGTATTTTCGGCGTTATAATATCGAACGATAACGAGCTTGATTTTAAAAAGCTTGACGACGTGTGCAGGCTTCTTACCCGCGGTGTCTCGGCTTATATTGCCACCAATCCCGATTGGGTGTGTCCGACGTCGTTCGGCTACGTTCCCGATTGCGGATCTTTCGCTTGGATGCTTGAGAAGGCAACGGGGAAGAGTCCTTACTTTATAGGCAAGCCCCGTCCCGAAATGCTTAATCTTGCCGTAGAAAAATACGGATACACTAAGGAAGAATCGTTAATGGTCGGTGACCGTGTTTACACAGATATCGCCGCCGGCTATAACGCTAATATAGACACCGTTTTCGTTTTGAGCGGTGAGGGTACGCTTGAGGATGCCGAAAGCACCGACACCAAGCCTACCTACATTATGAAAAACATCAGAGAACTATACAACAATATTTGTTAATTTGGAGTTAAAATGATAACAGTAAGTAACGTTGCCTTTCAGTTTGGCGGTCAGCTTCTTTTCAAGGACGTTGATCTTAAATTCACCCCCGGTAACTGCTATGGAATCATAGGAGCAAACGGTGCCGGAAAATCCACCTTTTTGCGTATCCTCTGTGGAGAGCTTCAGCCTACTAAGGGCGAGGTAACCATTCCGTCTACGGTAAGAATGTCCGTTCTTAAGCAGGACCACTTTGCATACGAGGAATATACCGTTCTTGATACGGTTATTATGGGAAACAAGCGCCTTTACGACATAATGAAGGAAAAGGACGCTATCTATGCAAAGGAAGATTTCAGTGACGAGGACGGTATCCGCGCTGCTGAGCTTGAAGGAGAATTCGCAGAGCTTAACGGTTGGGAAGCAGAGTCCGATGCGTCCAAGCTCATTCAGGGACTTGGTCTTACGGACGATATGCTTTATTCTTATATGTCTTCCTTGAAGGAGAGCGAAAAGGTCAAGGTGCTCTTGGCTCAGGCACTCTTCGGAAATCCCGATATCATTCTTCTTGACGAGCCTACTAACGGTCTTGATATTGACGCGGTGATCTGGCTTGAGAACTTTCTCTCCGATTACTTCGGAACCGTTCTCGTAGTATCTCACGACCGTCATTTCCTCAATGACGTTTGTACCAATATCGTGGATATCGACTACAGTGGCATTAAAATGTACGTTGGTAACTATGAGTTCTGGTATGAATCCAGCCAGCTTATCCAGCGTATGATCAAAATGCAGAACAAGAAAAACGAGGAAAAGATCGCAGAGCTTCAGAGCTTCATTTCGCGCTTCTCGGCAAATAAGTCAAAGTCCCGCCAGGCTACCGCCCGTAGAAAGCTTATCGATAAGCTTACAGTTGAGGAGCTTCCCGCATCGAGCAGACGTTATCCCTTCATCGGCTTCGATATGGACAGAGAGCCCGGCAAGGAGATACTCTTCGTTAACGGTCTTTCAAAGTCTGTTGACGGAAACGTGATGTTCAAGGATCTTACCTTCCGCGTTTATAAGGACGATAAGATCGCATTCTTGGGTAACGAAATGGCACTTACAAACCTCTTTAAGATACTTATGGAAGAGGATAGTGCCGATGCAGGCGAATTCAAGTTTGGCGTTTCGATCACCACGTCTTATTTCCCGCATGACAATTCCGCGTACTTCGAAGGATGTAAGGATTCCATTCTTGATTGGATGCGTCAGTATTCCAAGGATCAGACCGAGAGTTATCTTCGTGGATTCCTCGGTAAGATGCTCTTCTCGAACGATGCCGTTTTCAAGCAGGTAAGCGTTCTTTCGGGAGGAGAAAAGGTAAGATGTATGTTCTCAAGAATGATGATGTTCGGCTCTAATATGCTTATCATCGACCAGCCTACCGACCACCTCGATCTCGAGTCTATCACCGCAGTAAACAACGGTATGCAGAGCTTTAAAGGTAACATATTGTTTACATCTCACGACTATGAGATACTCAATACGGTCGCAAACCGTATAATTGAGATACTCCCCGACGGTTCGTTTATTGATAGAAAATGCACCTATGAAGAGTATCTTGATTACAAGCGTTCTCTTGCCGAGTCCGGCAATTGATCTTTTGTTACTAAAAACAAACGCAACCTTGTGTGTTGATCACCGGTTGCAATAACAATTATTTCTAAGCAAGATCGTTTGTCGATAAAAAGACAAGGGCAATTGCATTTAATACTATTGACATTTTAAATCGCGTATGATAAAATGTAACGGCGAGGCGATCCGCCTCGCTGATATGCGGGTGTGGCGGAACTGGCAGACGCGCTAGACTTAGGATCTAGTGGTATTCCCGTGCAGGTTCAAGTCCTGTCACCCGCACCATGATAACGGGACAGCGTATAAAATCGCTGTTCCGTTATCATTTTTTGCATAAAAGCCTATTTTTTTAGGTTTTTATGCATTTTTTGTTTCAAAATCTGCCCCCGAAAGCTGTCAATATAAAGACGCATATTTTGATAGAAAGCCCTTTTTCTGCGCCATTTTTATAGTAATCGTTGGATTTATGGGTATTCGTTATCCTTATGGGCTATTCGTTGGATTTATGGGGGGGGTAATCGTTAAATTTGTGGGTATTCGTTATCCTTATGGGGGTAATCGTTGGATTGTTGGTATTTACCTGATTTCCGCAGTATTTTCCCCGTTTTACCGGTACTTACGGAGAATATAATTTTTTATCAAAATTGCTCTTTTCTTTTCCTCATATTTATGGTATCTATATGAGAAAAAGGAGGCGAGACAATGAAAGTAAAAATCATCCCCGCGAAGTCGGTGATCGACTTTCCCCGACCGATGCGCGTGGCAGCATATTGCCGAGTCAGTACACAACAGGAAATTCAGCATCACAGCTTGGAACTTCAACAACAATATTTCGGCAAATATATAAACGGCACTCTCAACTGGACTTTCGTCGGAATATATGCCGAGCAAGGCTCCGGGCGTCATCATTGTAAGATGAAAGAATTTCAGCGTATGATGGACGACTGCCGAGCAGGTAAAATAGATTACATATTGGTAAAATCCATCAGCCGCCTGGGGCGAAATACATTGCAATTTTTACAGGCTTGTAATGAGTTGAACGAGTTGGGCATTGATGTATATTTTGAAGTCGAGAAGTTGCACATAAATGATCCCCAGGCAGTTCGTATGCTCACTCTGTATGCAAGCCTTTATCAGAACGAGAGCGAAACCAAGAGTTTTGCCATACGTTGGGGCTTTCGTGTCCGTTTCAATAACGGATCGGCGGCGTTTTACAATCGTCCCTGTTACGGCTACCGTAAGGGTAAGGACGGAAATCTTGAAATCATTCCCGAAGAAGCAGAGGTTGTATGCGCCATATTTGAATGGCGAGATCAAGGGGCTTCTCTGCGTGAGATCTGCCGCAAACTGTCCGAATCCGAGATCCTCGCTCCCCGCGGCGGTTCTGTTTGG
>JBGVKA010000158.1:0-5480 GCA_045129715.1 Eubacteriales bacterium
GGATCTCTGTAAGAGTTGCGCCGGGAGCGTAGGAATACTTAATATCGTCATTATTGCCAAGACCTGCGAATACTACCTCTACTACATCGGACTTAGCAACGGTCTTGTAAGGAAGAACGGGGAGAACCTGATCTGCCTCACCCTCGTATCCGTTGGACGCGATAACGTAAGTGATATCGATATAATCCCAATCTGTGTTATTAGAGAATGCATTGGGATTAAGAGTGATAAGAGTTACCGCAACGGTATCTCCGTTAAGAGTCATGGCATTGTTCCAAGCTACGTCAGAAACACCACTAACAACGCCTGCGCCTCTGGTGAAGAAGGCAGTTCCCTCATCGATACCAACTACATTTGCAAGGTTAGAGCCGTTAACTCTACCGTTGGTAGTGCAGTTCTTGAAGATAATAGACTGGAATGACCAGTTACCTGCAACCATGTTTCCGCCGTCGTCCTTAGTAATAATAGTACATCCGTCGAATACCATCTTTGCAAGAGCTCTGGTATCATTAATATCGTTTGCACCACTTCCGTTAGTATCAACGATACCCTCGGTGTGACCGTCTACTATGGTGCTATTAACGGGGTTAACGATCACGCAGTTAGTAACGTTGATCTCGCCGAAGTAAACTCTGCTTACGAACATACCCGAGAAATCAGCAGAATTTCTTACTGCGGTAATACCGTCAATATTGATCTTACATGTGGAGTCTCCTGCCTCAGCATTAAGAATAGCCGCTGCAGAAAGAGTGAGGTTAGATCCGGGGATAGTCTTTCCGTTAACGGTAACCGTACCAACGTTAAGGGTTGCGTTATGCTGAGTGGTCTCACCGTTAGCATTCTGGTTAATCGTAGCAGCCTTATCGTTTGCAACCTTTTCACCTGCATAGAAGTTGAAGATTCTGCCTCCGGCAGTAGCGCCGTTCTTTACACCGTAGTTATCAAGTCTTGCGCCGGGATTAGATGAATAAACGTTGACCGTTTCACCCTTTCCAACGTTAAACACATCGGTACCGCTGGAATAAGTGTCCTTTTTCTGAGCGAGGTTGGGGTCAATCTTTATCACGTGACCACAGAAGTCGACAGAGAGTGTCTTATCGGTTGCACCGTCATCCTTTGAGCCCTCACTCCAAATATAGCTGAGGCTTGCCTGAGACTTAAAGTCCTTCTGAATTATCAAGGTCTCGCCATATGCAAGCATCACCTTCTTCAAGCCGGATGCCCAAACGTTTCCGTTGGCGTCAACAATGCCGGTCAAACCTCTGTTAAAGCTTCCGTCAGCATTCAAAACTACTAAATCGTAAAGAAGAGTGGTGTCGTAAGCAGGATACATCTCGATCGCGATACCCTTGTTTGCTTCGGCAACCTCGGGATAAAGAGGAGCCAAGGAAACTGCAACGGAGTTCATTGCTTCAGACCATCCTACGTAGACAAGATCATACCAGTGATTGTCGATAACAACGTTCTTACGATCTCCGATAGCGGGGCCCGTGTATGCGTCAAGCGCGTAATGTCCAAGCTTAACGTTAACTGCTTCGGTCCAATATGCCGCATCAGCGAGCTGAGCCGCATCGTTTACGTCACCGAAGAAGAACTTATAGCTTGCGCCCTCGTAAGAGGAATTGAAGTTATAGCCCGTATGTGCGCCTGCCTCGTCACGCTCGATGTAAACGGGGAAGGAATCGCCTGTGTAAGAGAAGTTATATCCGTTAGTATAAACGGAAACGTCATCGGTGGTTACAGTCTGAGCGAATCTTACGTCTCTGTTGACGTTAAGATTTATGCCGGGCATATCGTTAACGTCACCTACGGGATAGCCGGTAGTAGTGGTTATAACGTTACTTGCGGGCTTATCCTTGTTGATAAGAGTTCCATTACCGGCATACTTTGCACCGTTATCGGTAAGAGCGCTACCGGTTCCGTCGCCGTAGCCTCTTACGGATACGTTATCAACGAGAAGCGCAGTTCCCGCATCGGTAACACCGTCAACGCTGAATCTGGGACCTGTGCCCTTGGAAACAGTTCCCGCATCTTTATTGAGCGCTGCCGAGCCAACGTATACACCGTCTACGTAGCAATAAACGATGCTGGCATTTTTAACGTCAACGACCATAGTTACTTTGTGCCAGCTATCAATAGCAAGCTTTGTGGGAGTGTTAGTTGCACCCTTAGTGGAATAGGTAATAGTACCGTCGTTCGTAACGGTAAACAAAGCGGTGTTCTTGCTGTTTGTCTGCAAGCCGAATCTGAATGCAGAGAAGCCATTGAACATATCGCCTGCGAACTCGGTCTCAATTACGACAACGTCGTACGCATTTGCAGTTACGTTTGAATTCTGGCAAAGGACCTCGAGGGGAGATTTGTTTTTAATTCCATTAGAAACGAACTGATAATAGGAATTGTTGGGGGTGGAAATATCTCCGTACGTACCGGTCGCATTCCATTCGGTAGTGGAGCTATCCATGCTTGCGGTTAAGGAATAATTGTAAGCGGGAGCTTCTACTGCGGGAGTGTAGCTGTAATCAACTACCACGTAGGGATACTCGACACTTGCGGAGGGATCGTATACGATCTTATAAGTCGTGCTGTCCTTAACGGAGGAACCGTCTGCATATACGACGGTCTTATCGGATGCAGAAGCGTTGTTACCGCTCTTACCGTCGGTTATGATCGACTTATAAACGTCAGCATCAAGTCTTGCGCCCTTGTTAAGAGTTACGGTATATCCGCCGTGAGACATGAGATAATTGCTGTAATTGGCAGCGTAAACTAAAGCTCCGCCATCGTTAACAATGATGTTTGCCGAACGACCCATCTGCTGCTTGTTAGTACCGTTCTGCTCAAGAACTGAGTTATTCAAAACGATACCACAGTTATTCTTGGTATTGTTAAGCGTAACAGGTCTTGCCGAGCTCTTAAGATGAGAGTTGTTTACAACGATGTTACCGCCTATTGATCCGTAAGCGCCGAATACGCCTATCTCGTCATTTTTGTCGTCAGAAGTATAGCCTTTAGACAAATTGATAAGAGAATTATTTATTACAAGGAAATCTCCGGTCTCGATATACTCAGCCTTATCGCCGTCACCGTCGATATCAAGAACGTCCTGCTGAGATTCAAAGGTAAATCCGGATACGTCACCTGTGAACTGACAATAATTGAGGGTTGCCTTAGTCATGGCACCCATATAAAGAATGGAAGCACTATAAGTACCGCTGGTTATTTTCTCAGTATTCTTAGCGTTGATATTTACGCCGTTGAATACATAATTTACAAGCGAGTGCATAGTGCCTGTATCACCTTTACCAGCGGTATAAATAAGACGGCTGTTACCGACATTGGTAGAAGTGATACTAACGTTTGAGAAGTTCCAGTTACCGCTCGATGCATAGACCAAGCTCTTGTCTGCGGTGCCGTCATGGGTAATGGTCATTCCCTTATCTCCACCTGCGATGGTGAAGTTCTGAGTAAAGTTCTTCTTAGTGTTGTTGATAAGGCGACCAACGGCGCTGATAGTTCCGTTGCCCTTGATCGTGAAGTCCTTGTGGTTGGTATCTGTTGTGAATACCTTATTACAAGTTGTGGTGAGCTTATAACCGTTAAGATCGATCGTGATCGTCTTAGTTACGGTTATGGACTCGGATACCGTGGTGTCACCCGTAAGGGTAACGGTCGTGCCTTCCTTTGCGTTAGCAATCGCGGTTGCGAGATCGGAGGCGGTCTGTGTCTTTCCGTCTGCATCAACGTAGCTTGCTCCGGGAGTGCTCGTATCAGCACTGGTCGCTATTACAAGACCTGCGCAGATAAGAACAACCGACAAAAGAAGTACTAAGAGTTTCGTGCTTTTCTTCATTGCTTTGGTTCTCCTTTATTTATTTTATTTTAAAATGAAGATCAAAAATAATGAGATTTGCGAGGCTTTCGCTGTGGCAGACGCTTTTGCCTGCCACAATGCAAAGCTTTTAGTATTACGCCTTTAACAAACGTTTTTTGTTTGCCTTGGCACTAAGCTTATTAGCCGTCGATAAAGACGTCGCCTAAGGGAGTGTCACCCTCGGGAACGTATTCGTCGGAGGAATCTACGCTCTCGTCGGGAGCGTCAAGAAGAGATTCTCTGTATTCGTCAGCCGCCATTACGTAAGAAAGAAGAGCCTTTATAACGGGTACTGCTCTCTCGGACGAAAGCTGACTCTCTGTAGCCTCCTCGCCATCCGCTGCTACGTTGTCGAGGTGGTACTGAAGGTAGGTTGCGAGATTGTATTTAGCATCGGCAAATTCAACGGTTTTTCCGTCTATAGCTCCGCTAACGCTGATATGGATAGTCTTACCGAATTCAAGTGCACTCGAGACGTCAAGAGTGATGGTTCTATCCTTGGGAGCCTCGATAACGTATTCACGGTTAAGGCTTCCGTAGGACACGCTAACCGTTCCGACGAAGCCGCGGCGAACGGTGAAGATGAATACGGGAGTTGCGGAAAGTCTTACCTTCGCGCTCATAAATATCTCGGTAAGCAGGTCGTTGTCCGTCATTACGGTAAGCATCTCGTTAACGTAAGAAACGTTATCAAGAGGAGGAGTAAGATTACCGTCCTTCACTCCTACGCTCGCATAGTTCTCGATAAGAGACTCAATTGCCTCTGAGCCCGCTCCGTTTGCGTAGACCGTGGACTCGTTTACGTAAACCAACATAGCATAGACGAGTCTTCTCTCACTGAGAGTGTAATTCTCCGCATCCGAGAGAACAGCCTCTGCGTATTCGCCTATTGAGGTAGTTACCGAAACTGTATCGGTATATCCCGAATCACTGAGAGTCATCAAAAGCTCGATGCTCTGTGCCGCATCACTCGGAATGATGCGTACCGAAATCTTAAGGTATGCTTCTCCGTCAAGCTCTGCATCGGTGTATACTACACTTTCACCGTCGAAGAGGATACCGCCGATCGCGGACTCGTATTTCTTGGGAATATAGATGTTAATCACGAAATCGGTGTAAAGTGTCACGCTCGTTTTCACGCCTGTGAGCTTCGACTCCATCGTATAACCGGGAGTAAAGGTGAGATCCTCAGTAGCGTTTCGGGGAATTGCTTTATCAAAGGTTCCGTCGTGAACGAGTCTTCCGTAGATAAGCTCAGCGGGATCTATTTCGGGAATAGAGTAAACTCTGGCACCGGGAGCGAAGTAGAGGATCTTTGCCTCGTTTTCTGCAAGTCCGAGGAATGTAAATGCGATCGCATCCTCGTCAGGAATAACGTTAAC
The DNA here is from genome assembly GCA_045129715.1 of Eubacteriales bacterium. Taxonomy (GTDB): domain Bacteria; phylum Bacillota; class Clostridia; order Oscillospirales; family CAG-272; genus UBA1740. Next base: position 5,257 of record JBGVKA010000158.1, read on the forward strand.
GTAAAGAGTGGGAAGGATAAGGTCTGCGCTTAATGCTCCCGCCTCGGAGATAACGAAATTCTCGGAGTCGAAATTACCGTACTCTGCCGCGGTGTTATAAGCCCATACCTCGATGGAGCCGGTCTCACTTACGTACTCAAGGCTCATAGCGGAGGTAGAGTTTACTGCGCGGAAGCCGTCCTTAGCCGAGAAGGTGGAGGCGTACGCGAGAGTTCCCTCTCCTA
>JBGVKA010000159.1:0-10353 GCA_045129715.1 Eubacteriales bacterium
AACTCGATTGGAATACCTATGTATCCGTCGTCATCAAGTCTTGTGGTGTCGCCTACCTGCTTGTCGGCAAATGCGGCTTCGATAGCGGGCATAGCGTCCTCGCCCGTGCCGTTATCTGCAAATACCGTAACGACGAGAGCAGATACGAGTGCCGCAAAACAAAGCAGTATAGCCAAAAGCTTCGTTCTTCTTTTCATAATCAATTTCTCCTTAGTCCTTGATTTTTATAAAGTATTATAATATCTCAAAATATTAAAAAATATCTTTACATTATAATTATATCATTACGGGAGCGTTATGAAAAGGACAAAAGATATGTTTTTTACTGACAAAACTTGACCTTTTATAAGAAACGAGATTTCCACCGCTTCTCCGCTTTACTCTCTCTAATTAAGCAAAAAGCATTGACTTTGAACGAAAAAGATGATAAAATCATATTAAAATTACTTATTTTAAGGAGAAGCGAGCAAAATGGTAAAGGTCCACGTCTCAAATTTCGGTATAAACACGGCACTGAGGTGCAGTACCAAAAAGGGACAATATTACGTTGAGCCTCATATACATCAGTTTTCCGAGATCGTTTACGTCAAGGAGGGCACGCTGAAGGCTACCGTCGACGGAACGGAAGAGGTTGCGAGCGCGGGAGATGTCGTATTCATAAGTGCCTTTCAGTCGCACACTCTGTCGGCTTCCCCCGATGCTGAAATATGGATATGCGTTTTCTCAAACGACTTCATAAACGATTTCAAAAACGAGGGTGACGTTTACTATATTGGCGAGCACGCCGTATATACTCCGAGCGAGCTCGTTCGCGAATTTTTCGTCGGAAAATTTATCGACTCAAAGGAGCAGTTTCTCGAATACGATATCTCCGCCTTCAGAAGCTTCCGCGCAGGAATCTACGCGGTATATGAAGAGTATACCCGACTCGTTCCGAAATCCACAGTGCCAAAGCGCACCGAAAACCGCTCCGCAATAAACCGGGCACTGAAGCACGTCTACAAGAATTTCAAAAAGCCTATAACCCTCGTTTCCGTTGCGCGCGAGCTCGGATACAATCCCGAATATCTCTCACGCTCGCTCGGCTCCATAACGGGTATCAACTTCCGCGGCCTCGTCAACTCCTTCCGCACCGACTACGCAAAATCCCTTTTGATCTCGACCAAAAGAACCCTTCCAGATATTTCCGCAGAATGCGGATACACCTCCGAAAGATCCTTCCACCGCGCCTTCAAGAGCATCACAGGAAAGACACCCGGAGAATACCGCGCAGAATGGAAGGCACCCACCTTCACCACTGGTAAGGGAGATCCGAGATACTCCACAAAAAGAAGCACTCAGTAACAAAGCTTAAAAACGAAAAACGACAAAAGCAAAGTCAAGAATACGGCAACAAGCACACGAAAGCAAAAAGAAAAGCCAAAAGCGAAGAAAAACCAAAGCTGAAAACAAAACCAAAAACGCGATCATAAAACCAAAAGAAAAAGCAAACTATAGCCATTTTGACAACTATAGTTTGCTTTTTCGCGTTTATATTCAGTTTTATTACTTATGCGAGCAATTCGTAAACCTTTTCAAGAGCCTCAGCAACCTTGCCGATATCCTTACCGCCGCTCATTGCGGAGTCGGGACGTCCGCCGCCCTTACCGCCACAGATAGCGGAAACCTCGCCAAGGATCTTTCCTGCGTGAGCGCCTGCCTTAACAGCATCGGAGCCTGCCGCTGCAACGAAGTTGAGCTTTCCGTCGGAAACGAGTGCGAAAACTACCACGCCCGTGGGGTATTTAGCCTTGAAGGTGTCGCAAAGACCTCTTGCCGCATCGGGACGAACGTCGTCAAGTCTTGCGGTGAGCACCTTGTACGCGCCAACCTCCTTAACGGAGTCTATAAGAGAAGCGGTCTTGAGCTCGGAGAGCTTTGAGTTTGCACTGTCAAGCTCGCGCTTGGTCTCCTTAAGCTGAGCCTGAAGAGAGGAAGCCTTAGTAGCTATAGCGTGAGTGTTCTGAACCTTAAGCTCGCGAGCCGTGTCAAGAATGAGCGCGTCTCTTTCTGCGAGGAGCTCAAGAACTCCAAGTCCCGTGGTACCCTCGATTCTTCTTACGCCTGCCGCAACGCCGGTCTCGGAAATGATCTTAAAGAGTCCGATGTTTCCGGTGCTCGAAACGTGAGTACCTCCGCAAAGCTCGGTGGAGGAGGAGCCGATCTTAACGACTCTTACGGTGTCACCGTATTTCTCTCCAAAGAGTGCCATAGCACCCATAGCTCTCGCGGATGCGATATCGGTCTCGGTGGTGGAGCAGCTCTCTGCCATAAGAACGTTAGCGTTAACGATAGCCTCAACCTTAGCTATTTCCTCAGCGGTCATAGCGGAGAGGTGGGAGAAGTCGAAGCGAACTCTCTTCTCGTCAACGTAGGAGCCTGCCTGCTCAACGTGGCTGCCGAGCACCGCGCGAAGAGCCGCTTGAAGAAGGTGGCACGCGGAGTGGTTTCTTCTGATTGCGTTACGACGGTCAACGTCGATCGCAAGCTTAACGGTATCGCCTACCTTGAGTGATCCGCTCTCAAGCTTGACCTCGTGCAAGTAAATGCCGTTCGTCTTCTTGGTATCGTAAACGGTGAGGGTTGCGTTTGCATTTTCAATAGAACCGGTATCGCCTACCTGTCCTCCGCCCTCGCCGTAGAATACGGTGGTATCGAGAACGACGGTGCACTCACCCTCGCTGATCTCACTTACAGCCTCGTCCTCGGTGATGATGGAAAGGACCTTCGCCTCACAGCTATCAAGCTCGTAGCCCACGAACTTGGTCTCGGGAAGGTTTTCAAGAAGGCTCTTGGATGAATCCGACCAACCGGAGATATTGCCTCTTGCCTCTCTTGCGCGAACCTTCTGCTCCTGCATAAGAGCCGCGAATTCGTCCTCGTTTATCTTAAGTCCGCTCTCCTCTGCGATCTCACGGGTGAGGTCGATGGGGAAGCCGAAGGTATCGTAGAGCTTGAACGCATCCGCGCCGGAGATCTCTCCCTTGCCCTCTGCCTTAAGGCTCTCAACTATTCCCGAAAGGATAGCAAGTCCCGAGTCAACAGTCGCGTTGAAGCGGTCCTCCTCAAGAGAGATTACTTTAAGAATATATTCCTGCTTATCCACAAGCTCGGGATATGCAGACTCGTTCTGCGAAATAACCACGCGGCAAAGCTCGGTCATAAACTTTCTGTTGATGCCGAGAAGCTTACCGTGACGGCACGCTCTTCTGAGAATTCTTCTGAGAACGTAGCCTCTGCCCTCGTTGGAGGGGATAACGCCGTCTGAGATCATAAAGGTCGCGCTTCTGATGTGGTCGGTAACCACTCTGATGGAAACGTCGTCGTCCTTATCCGCACCGTAGGTCTTGCCTGCGATGGTACAAACGGTGTTAAGTATATTTCTTACGGTATCGACCTCGAAGAGATTGTCAACGCCCTGCATAACGCAAGCAAGACGCTCAAGTCCCATACCGGTATCGATGTTCTTCTGTGCGAGCTCGGTGTAATTGCCGTTGCCGTCGTTGTTGAACTGAGAGAATACGTTGTTCCAGATCTCCATAAATCTGTCGCAATCGCATCCGGGCTTACAGTCGGGCGAGCCGCATCCGTACTTGATTCCGCGGTCGAAGTAGATCTCCGAGCAGGGACCGCAGGGACCTGAGCCGTGCTCCCAGAAGTTGTCCGCCTTACCAAGCTTAACTATGTGATTTTCGGGCACACCGATAACGTCGCGCCAAAGAGCAAACGCCTCGTCGTCCTTCTCGTAAACCGAGGGCCAGAGAAGATCGGAGGGGATCTCAAGAGTTACGGTGAGGAACTCCCAAGCCCACGGAATAGCCTCGTTCTTAAAGTAGTCACCGAACGAGAAGTTTCCGAGCATCTCGAAATAGGTACCGTGACGTGCGGTGTGTCCAACTCTCTCAAGGTCGGGAGTTCTGATACACCTCTGGCAGGTACAAACTCTGTTACGGGGAGGAGTCTCTTCACCCGTGAAGAATTTCTTCATGGGTGCCATTCCGGAGTTTATGAGAAGAAGAGATTTATCGTTATTGGGGACGAGCGAGAAGCTGGGGAGTCTCAAGTGTCCCTTGCTCTCGAAGAATGCGAGATATTTCTCACGCAATTCGTTTAAAGAAGTCCATTTCATTTTAAATACCTCCAAAGCAGTCGCATGGCGCGATCCTGCACTTATTTTTTAACCTATATATTTTATCACAACGCACGCGCGAATGTCAATAGTGAAATTGAAAAAGAAATTGAAAAAGAGTTTTAAAAGGAATGGAAAAAGAGTTCTAAAATAAGCATATCCCTTCCCTCGCCGTCTGCCTTGCGCTGCAAAACCGCCGCGAAGAAACGACCGACAGTCACACGGCGGTCGGCAAAAGTGAGAGAAAAACACCACACGATGCAAGCCCCCCAAAAGCCCAAACCAACTATACGAAGCCCAAGATCCGCAATATTTTCACCCCGTTTTTCTCAAATCAAAAAACGCGCGTTTTTTCGCTTTCAGATCATAAAAGGCGTTTTTTGACACTTTTAGTTTACATATTCGCGCATTTCATGTCAAAGATTTACCCGTTTTTTTGCTTATGCACACCGAAGACAACGCGCCCACCTCCGAGAGAGAAAGCCTTATAGAAAAGAGGCGTCGGCACGCCCAACGTAAATCAATATGAAAAGCAGGGTGACCGAACAAAAGCAACTCATTCCCTTACTTTTGCATTATCACCGTATTCCAAGCTTTCAAAAAAACAATATTCCGATACTTATTGAAAACGCGCTCGCACTGTGATATAATTAATAAGACCACAACAAAAGCAGCTTTTCACTCAACGGTCGCAAAGGCTCTTAAACGGCTTCGCCGCCGCCGCTCTTAAAGCGAGGGGGCGAAAGCTTCACCAAAAGGAAAATTATGAAAACGATCAAAAGAATAGCAACGTTTTTAATATCGTCCTTGCTTTTATCGTCGTGTGCAAGATCTAACACGGGTAAGGGCTACCGCGAGATAAGTATGGACGAAGCGGCAATTATGATGGAGGAAGAAACTAACTATATCATTCTCGACGTTCGCCGCGCGGACGAGTTTGCCGAGAAGCACATTCCCGGTGCCATCAACGTTCCAAACGAGATGATCGGCGACTCCGAGATCCCCGAGCTTCCCGATAAAAGCCAACTTATCCTCGTGTACTGCAGAAGCGGAAACCGCAGCAAGCAAGCGGCTAAAAAGCTCGTAGCACTCGGCTACACCAATATAGTCGAGTTTGGCGGTATACTCGACTGGAAGGGCGCAACCGTTAGCGGAAATTAAGAAAAACAAACTCCCGAAGCAATTCCGTAAAGCAAGCAAAAAACCGTCAACCGATAAACCTGCAAGATCAAAGGCGTTAGAAGGTAATACGATAGAGTTTACAAAGACGGTTGTCGGCAAAAAGGCGATTATGAAGTTACTCCCTAAGAGCTTAAACCTCGGCGCAATCGAATCGAACAAGGCAGAAGAAACGCCAAGCCGCAAAACCGCGAATACGTTATAAACGATAAAAAGGAGATATACAATGGTACGCAAGGGTGCAATAATGAAGCTGTTTCCCGGCATGGAGGCAGAATACGAAAAGAGACACGCTGAGCTCTGGCCCGAGCTCATAGCCGCCATCCACAGAGACGGCGGCAAGAACTACACGATTTTCCACGACAAAGAAACCAACCTTCTTTTCGAATACATCGAGATCGAGGACGAGGAAATCTGGTCAAAGCGCGGAGGTGACGAGGTCACGCAAAAATGGTGGGACTTTATGGCCGATATTATGGAAACCAACCCCGACAATAGCCCCGTCTGTCGCAAGATCAACGAGGTCTTCCACTTGGACTAAATCCCCTCGCGAAGCAAGATCAACGAGACCTTCCATTTGGATCAAGTCCCGTCCGTCGCAGGATCGACGAGACCTTCCATTCGGATCAATCCCCCGTCCGTCGCATGATCGACGAGACCTTCCGTTTAGACTAAAGCGCGCAAGCAAAACGGCAAAGCACACGCAAACAAAAAAAACGAATGTCACGCAAGCACTCCAAAAAAGCCAACAAATCAAAGCGTAGACACCACATTGCACCACAAAAGCAAACAATAGTTGTCAAAAGCATCACAATGCTCTTATCCAATTCAACGAATCCGAAAGCAAACGCATTTTCGCACACACAGTTATCGCATTCGGTATTCGATAAAGTCAACAGACTAATCCTCTCGTGAAGAGGGATATTCGTCTCTGACAAAGATTTTTCGCTCCGCCACCGGTGAGCGAGCTCACCGATGGCTTACGCTCAAATGCGACCCCTGTGAGAATTACCTCTAACGGTTTTCAAGGCGTAATACACCGTCGGATTTTACAAGAAAATACAGGACTTTAACGGAACTTAAAAGAGGCTGAAAACCCAGTAAAATCAAGGGATTTCAGCCTTTTCTCTTCCTCAAAAATCACTTTCCCCAGACGCATCAAAGCTCTTCGTATCCAACACAATATCCAACGAAATTTTTAGATATTGCGTTAGATATTTCGCCTCGTCTTGCGACTTTGGCTAGCCACATTCAGCCTATTTCGAGCACCCGAAAGGAGCATTCACCACTCCCTCTCGGGTGTTCATTGTAGCATATCTTCCCCAAACTTTCAAGAGCTTTTACAACTCTATTTTACAATGAAAAATCACCATGCCTAAAACAAAGAATAAGCCTCACACCATGGCAAAAATTTATACTGCCTTAAACAAAGAAGAGCGATGCTCCCATGTGTGAGAACATCACTCTGTGTTTTTACTTTGTTACAAAAGCTCCGTTAGCCATATCCTCTGCGATAAATGGTGTAAAATAAAGCGGAGCTGTCAAAAGCTTTTTAGTCTCATCGTAACCATAATTACCGGACGAGATCTTTATAGCACATTCGTACTTGTTGTGATTCGAAAATTTTTCAAGAGAGTTGAGAACTCCGCGTCCCTTCTTAACGTCTATTGGGTATATCTTATTATTTGACTCAATAATAAATTCAAGCTCGGAAGATGACTTGCCTCTCCAATAAAACAACGGATTACCTTTTGCGATAAGCTCAGCAGCTACGAAATTTTCAAAGAATATTCCGGAAAGAGTATTCTCTCTATCGGTTGATACAAATGAAGCAGCGTTGATGCCACTCTGATATGAGAACATACCTACGTCTCCCAGGAACAAACGGAACGAACCGTCGTTATCTTTCATAAGCGGCATCGTTACATGTTCTTTAAGCTGATAAGACTGATTCACTATATGAGCCATTGTAAGCCATTCAATAGAGGTGGCAAAGTCTCTCGTTTTACTGTTTTCCTCGATCAATCCAGGTGAGAAGTTTTTGGATTCTTTCTTTAGCTCTCTGTAAATGTTAGAGAATAACGTGCGAGAACGTAAAATTGCCTCACGGCTGGCTTGATACAAATCCATATCCGAAAGATAGTTATCATAGAGTGATTTTAGTATCTCGCGGGCTTCGAAAAGATCCCCGTTTTCGATAAAAGCATCCACCGCTTCAGGCATACCACCAACAAGAAGATACTTGTACACTTGATCCATCGCCAACTCATGTATGCTTGAATCAAGCGGAATTCTTGCTTCATAAGCCGCTTTGATTTTGTCGTAAAGAACATGGTTATTGTTAAGCAAGAATTCATCAAAAGTCATAGGATATATGGTGATTTGATCAATTTTACCAACAGGGAAAAGGAATTTCTCTCCACCACCGCGTTTGTTTATTACTCGCTGAAGCTTGATACGCACCATAGAGCCTGTCGCGATAACCGGAATCTCTCTAAAATCTTGGCAAAAATATTTGAGAGCGGAGATAATGTTTGGGCACTCTTGTACTTCATCAAAAATGAGCAGTGTTTTCTCGGTAATTTGCTGACCTTTCAAAAGCGAAATATACTCAATTATCTTTTCAGCATTTGCTGTTTTAGAGCAAAATTCGTTAATTTCATCCTCGATTTTAAAATCTACATAGACAAAGTTGTTTTTATAGTATTTCTTCGCAAATATATCCTTGATCAAGTAAGTTTTACCAACCTGACGTGCGCCCCAAACAATTAGCGGTTTTCTTCTTTTGCTTTCGTTCCACTTAACGAGTTTTTCAATCGCAATGCGCTCCATACAAAGACCTCCGTACATGATTTACATATACAGTTTAGCATAACTTGCACCAAAAGTCAAGAATTTTTAAGAGTTTATTGCACCTTTTTAGATGTTTTTGAGAGAGTTATTTGCACCTTTTGACACTTTTTGTCGATGATTACTTGCACCTTTTGGCAATTTTTGTCGATGATTACTTGCACCTTTTAAAGATTTTGCATCTAAAATAGACAACCAATATCGGCAAAAAATTATACCGCCTTAAACAAAGAATAGGTTGTCAAGAGTTAATTCGCTTTAACTCAAAACTTACTCTTGGCTTCCTGCGATTTTAGAGATATAATAACAATGGAAAGTACCTATGGTGGTTGCTTCCGTATGAGACGAATAACCGCCTACAGTTTGGTCGCTGGGCGGTTATTTTCTTTTTTGTAGTATGTCACTCAATTATTTTTTCGGCACTAAACGCCATTTGCTGCCGAAATAATAAAGCATCTCGCCTCGTCCAGCGGAGTTCAATAGTATCATTTGGGATTTCAATGGTATCATTTTAGAGGAAATGACCCAAGTGAATTTTCACCCAAAAGTGAAAATTCACTGAAAATTGCCGTTTCGAGTAAAAAAGTGTATAGTTTTATCTACGAAATATTATAGGAAGTCTAGTGCTAACTCAAATGTGATACATTAGAAAAAGTGTATATTTTTTATGACAAAAAGTCTGGACTTCGTGGAAATTATGTGGTATTGTGTTGTGCTACCGGAGGTAAAAATAAATGAACGTAATTAAAGAACTGTGGCACGGAAACATAATACCGCAAGAGGATAGCAGAACCAACTCAAAGGAAATGAAGGAACTTCTCGGTTATATGGCAAGGCATCACGAAGACCTAGAAAAGAGCTTCTCTGATGAGCAGAAGGAAATCTTCGAAAAGTTTCACGACTGCTGGAGCGAGTATATGAGCCTTTCTGAAGCAGCCATCTTTGAGTATGCCTTCAAGCTTGGAATGAATATAGCGATAGAGAGCTTGTCTGATAATAGCAAAAATGCGTAAAACGACTATGATGCGGTAAAATATAATTAACCTAAATTAAGGAGGACAATTATGAAAACCGCAGAATTATTAACTGAATGGCTCACGACCTACGAGCGCGAGCGTGTTAAGCCGAGAACCTATGCAAGATACGAAGGACTTATCAATTTGCATATCGCCCCTGCTCTTGGCGAGGTGGAAATCAACGAGCTATGCAGACGTCAAATCCAAGAGTTCTTGACAAAAAAGAAAAAAGACGGCAACATCAAGCAAAACGGTGAAAGCTTATCAACCACGAGCACAAACCTAATGCTTACAGTGCTTAACCTCGCATTTGAGTATGCGTGTGATATGGAGATTATCGAAACAAATCCCTGCACTAGACTTAAGCGCGCTCCCGAAGAAACAAGAGCAATAGATGCCTTTACAAAAGAGGAACAGCGCAAACTCGAGCAAGTAATCGAAGAATCAAATGATCCGCGACTTTTTGGAATTCTACTGTGCTTATATACCGGACTCCGTATCGGAGAGCTTCTCGGCCTTGAGTGGAAGGATGTTGATTTAGAACGTGGAATCATCCATATTGACAAGACTGTTTACCGCGAAAAAGATAACACGGGTACTTGGCAACTTATCGTAGATTCACCAAAAACAAAATCCTCGGCAAGAGATATTCCGCTTCCGAAATATATCGCAAAACTATTAAAAATGCAAATTAAAGTTTCCAAAAGCGTGTACGTAGTGGAAAATAAAAAGGGCGAGCGCATGTCTATACGCTCGTACCAATATATGTTTGAAAGGCTAACCGAAAAGGCTGGAGTGAGAAAACTTAACTTCCATGCCCTGCGCCACACCTTTGCCACCAGGGCTCTTGAATGCGGTATGGATATCAAGACGCTTTCGGAAATCATGGGGCATAAAAACGCATCAATAACACTCAACCGATATGCCCACAGTATGATGGACACAAAAATAAAAATGATGCAGAAATTACCTAAAATTTTTTAAGGTAAAAACTGCATTGAACTTTATATTCAGCACATAATAATTAGTTGATTACATAAGATTATACCATTTTTCAAGGAATTTTTCAACTATGTAATAAAAGATATATAAAAATTTTGGCATATAGTCTCGTTTTTGCGAGATTATATGCCTTTTTTC
>JBGVKA010000160.1:0-8340 GCA_045129715.1 Eubacteriales bacterium
TAACTGCGAAGAGCGTGTCTGACTTGAAATCCTTGATATAGTCGAAGATCTCCTCGGTGCTCATAGTATCGAACTTAGTGAGGTGAAGGTGGTTTGCGCCGATCTCAAGGGAGCGCACGGATTTAAGGATACACTCGGTAAGAGTGGAGCCGATACCCATAACCTCACCGGTAGCCTTCATCTGAGTTCCGAGAACGTTTGATGCGGAGGTGAACTTATCGAAGGGGAATCTCGGGAACTTAGCTACGATATAGTCGAGGCTGGGCTCGTGGATAGCGGTGGTGCCCGCAACCTCGATCTCGTCAAGAGTCATACCAACGGCAATTTTCGCGGTAACTCTTGCGATCGGGAATCCGCTCGCCTTAGATGCAAGTGCTGAGGAACGGGAAACTCTCGGGTTTACCTCGATGAGATAATATTCGCTCGTGTAGGGATTAAGAGCGAACTGAACGTTACATCCGCCCTCGATCTTAAGCTCCTTGATAATCTTTATAGCGGAGTCGTTAAGCATCTTGAGGTCGTGATCGTTAAGCGAAAGGATGGGAGCAACTACGGCAGAGTCACCGGTGTGAACGCCTACGGGATCGATATTTTCCATGCCGCAGATGGTTATTGCGTTATCCTTGGAGTCGCGCATAACCTCGAACTCGATCTCCTTGTAGCCCTTAACGCTCTTTTCAATAAGAACCTGATGCACGGGAGAAAGAGCAAAGCCGTTCATACCGATCTCAACAAGCTCCTCTTCGTTTGATGCGAAGCCGCCGCCGGTACCGCCGAGAGTGAAGGCGGGACGGAGAACTACGGGATATCCGATCCTCTTAGCCGCTTCCTTTGCTTCCTCGATGCTGTAGGTGATTTCGGAAGGAATGGTGGGCTCGCCTATGGACTGGCAAAGCTCCTTGAAGAGCTCTCTGTCCTCTGCGCGCTCGATGGATTCGCTGCTCGTTCCGAGAAGCTCAACGTGGCACTCCTTAAGAACGCCCTTCTTTTCAAGCTGCATAGCGAGGTTAAGACCTGTCTGACCGCCGATTCCGGGTACGATAGCGTCGGGACGCTCGTAGCGAAGGATCTTAGCGATGTATTCAAGAGTGAGGGGCTCCATATAGACCTTGTCCGCGATAGTCGTGTCGGTCATAATGGTAGCGGGGTTTGAGTTTACAAGAACTACCTCGTAGCCCTCCTCCTTGAGAGCAAGGCACGCCTGCGTTCCTGCGTAGTCGAACTCTGCCGCCTGACCGATGATGATAGGACCAGAGCCGATGATGAGAATTTTCTTGAGATCTGTTCTCTTTGCCATAAATTTATATCCTCCGAAAAATTAATTAACTGTGTAGACCGCTTTGTTGCGGTGGTAGGTAAGGACGTTTCTGCCGTAAAGCTCCATATCCGTAAAGGGAGTGGCGCGTCCGAGCGAGAGAAACTCCTCGGGATCGACCTTGAATTTCTCGTCCAATTTCCAAACCGAGAAGCCTGCCTCCGATAACGGAAGACCGAAGCGAAGTCGCGGATTTACCGCAAGAAGCTCCTCAAGTCTTTCAAGAGTCATAAGACCTGTTTTTACGAAATAAGTGTACATAGCGGGGAAGGCGGTTTCTATTCCGACTACTCCGAACGCACTTCCCGCGAGCCCCTTAGACTTGTCGTCCTTGGAGTGAGGAGCGTGGTCGGTTGCTATCATATCTATAGTTCCGTCAAGGATTCCCTCGACCAATGCCTCTCTGTCCTCCTTTGAGCGAAGCGGCGGGTTCATTTTGAACCGTCCGTCCTCCTTGAGACAGGAGTCGTCGAGAATGAGATAGTGAGGCGCAGTCTCGCACGTTACGTCGAGTCCATCTGCCTTGGCGCGCCTGATGATCTCAACGCTTTCCTTAGTCGAGATGTGGCATACGTGATAAGCACAGCCCGTCTTTCTTACGAGCTCGATATCTCTTGCAATAGGGCCCCACTCGCTCTCGGAGCAAATACCCTTGTGCCCGTGCGCTTTGGCATAATCGCCATCGTGTATATATCCGCCGTGAAGAAGAGAGTTATCCTCGCAGTGAGCAACTATCATTTTGCCGAGCTTCTTGGCTCTTATCATAGCCGCCTCCATCATATCGGAGGACTGAACGCCCTTTCCGTCGTCGGAAAATGCTATTGATACGGGAGCAAGCTGCTCCATATCGGAAAGCTCCTCGCCAAGCTGTCCCTTCGTTATCGCCGCGTAGGGATAAACGTCTATGACCGCATCGCGTTCGATTATCGCTATCTGCTTATTGATGCTCTCAAGCGTATCGGGAACAGGGTTGAGATTGGGCATCGTGAATACCGCCGTGTAGCCGCCTCTTGCCGATGCTCTTGAGCCTGCCGCGACCGTTCCTTTATAAGAAAAACCCGGCTCGCGAAAATGAACGTGCACATCGCAAAAACCGAGTAAAGAAATATATTGTTCGGAAGCGGGGAGAGAATTAGAAAAAGAGGACAAAATACCCATATCTGCCTGAGTTATTTTGTCACTGCACATAAGATTTTCGTTAATTCTTTTCATAATGACTCCTCATCCTATAAAAAAGTTTCTCGAATAATTATTTTATATATTTTATCATTATTTATCTATTTTGTCAAGTGTATATAGTGACAAAGTTTTTAAGTGTTTTTCCGAGACATTTTGTTGAAATATAATAGCATCTGTCGAATGCCTCGCGAAAACTTGAAGCCGAGTGATCGAAAACGAAAGGAAAAGGCAAAAAACGGAAAAAGACGGTAAGATAGACGGGGGACGAAAAACAAAAAACGCAAGGCGTCGGGAGAGGGAATACCTCAGCCTTCTGCCTTGCGATCTTAAATTTTACTCGGTTATCATCTTGGAATGTAAAACGAGATCCTTCATTAAAAGGAATATTTCACTGTTCTTGATCTTCTCCGTAGAAGAATAGGTGGAGAAGAGCTCGGGCTTCAAACCGAAGCCGTAGTAGTATAAGGGAACGTCGGTATTTGTGTGATTTGAGGTTGCGTATTCGTAGGAGAAGAGCACCTCGTCATCCTTAACGCAGGTAGCCTCGTATTTTTCGGGATCAGCGTCGACCTGAAGTCCGCCAGTCTCGTGATCGGCGGTAACGATCACCGCGGTATCGTTTCTTTCGCTTGCGAAGCTCAATACGTACTCAACGGTCTCGTTAAGGCTCATAGCCGCCTTAGCCGCACCTTCAACGTCCTGGTTGTGAGAGCGTTTGTCAATGTGCGCTTGCTCGATCATAACGACGAAGCCGTCCGCATCGTCCTTAAGGTAGTTGAGAGCAAGATCGGTCGCATCTCTGAGGGTGACGGAGTCTTCGGTGGATTTCTCCATATTCAAAAGACACATCGTGTCCTCGTCGCGAGAGGCGAGTATAGCCTCAGTGTCGAAGGTCTTAACGTAGTTGTAGTTTTTCTTTATGGTAGACTCGTATTTGTCATACGCATCGTCGTACTGTCCGATAAGAAGATCAACTCCGCATACTGCCTGAGTCTTAATGATCTCATTCTCAAGGTTTCTGTTAAGCGTGTGAGCGGTGAACGCCGCGGGGGTTGCACCCGAGAGCTTGTCGGTCGTAACGACTGCCGTGGACTTACCTACCGCCTTCGCTACGTCGAGTATCGTTTTAAACTCGTTGAAGCTTGAATCCATCGATATTCTCGCGTCATAAGTTAACACGCCCGTGGCCATCGCGGTTGCGGCGGCAGCGGAATCGGTGGTATCCGAGGGGAGATTGGTATCGGGATCAAGCGAGTTCGTGTCCGCGAAAAGCATATTAAAGCTGTCTCTGAAATCGAAATTCGTTCCGCTGTAAAGCTCGCCTGCATCGAGGTGCTCCGTTCCCATACCGTCACCGATGATGAGAATAACGTTTTTGACGTTAGCGTAATCGGTAGCGTAGGTCACAACGTAAGGATAGGGATCCTTTGCCTGAGAGGTATTGGCGGTTGAGTCGTCAGCACCGTCACTGTCGTTCTTCTTGCATCCCGCAAAGGAGAAGAGGAGAGACAGGATCAATGCTAAAGCGAGTAATTGCTTGAATAAACGTTTCATATTTGCTTTTTCCTTTTGTTCTCAAAAATTTGATATAAAACGCGAAAATGTAAACAAAACTATGAAAATTAGAACAAACCGGTGATCTTTCCGTTCTCGTCAACGTCTATCTTGAGAGCCGAGGGAGCCTTGGGAAGACCGGGCATAGTCATGATATCTCCGGTGAGAACTACGATAAATCCGGCACCTGCGCTTACCTTTACGTTCTTAATGGTAACGGTGAAGTTTTCGGGTGCGCCGAGCTTAGTCATATCGTCGGAGAAGGAGTACTGAGTCTTAGCCATACAAACGGGCATCTTGTCATATCCGTACTGCTCGAGAGTTGCGATCTGCTTCTTAGCCGCAGGAAGAATGGAAATACCGGCACCGCCGTAAACCTTCTTAACTATCGCCTCGATCTTTTCGGGAATGGAATCGTTCTCGTCGTAAGCGTAGGTAAAGTCACCCTTTTCCTCCTCGCAAAGACGTACTACCTCCTTAGCGAGAGCCTCGCCTCCGAGTCCTCCGTCTGCCCAAACGGTAGAGAGAACAACGTTTACGCCAAGCTTCTTGCACTCGTCGATGATAAGATCGATCTCAGCATCGGTATCGGTGGGGAAGCGGTTAACTGCAACCACAGAGGGAAGCTTATAAACGTTCTTGATGTTCGATACGTGACGGAGAAGGTTGGGAATTCCCGCCTTGAGAGCGTCAAGGTTTTCTGCACCGAGCTCAGTCTTGGGAAGACCGCCGTGCATCTTGAGAGCGCGAACGGTAGCAACGATAACCACCGCAGAGGGAGTAAGACCTGCTTTTCTGCACTTGATATCAAGGAACTTTTCAGCACCGAGATCTGCACCGAAGCCTGCCTCGGTTATAGCGTAATCAGCGAGCTTCATAGCCATCTTGGTTGCTATAACGGAGTTGCATCCGTGTGCGATATTTGCGAAGGGACCACCGTGTACGAAAGCGGGAGTACCCTCGAGAGTCTGAACGAGATTGGGCTTGAGAGCGTCCTTAAGAAGAGCCGCCATAGCACCGGTAGCACCGATGTCACCTGCGGTAACGGGCTTCTCGTCGTAGGTGTAAGCAACTACGATCTTGGAGAGCTTATCCTTAAGGTCTGCAATGGAGTTTGCAAGGCAGAATACCGCCATGATCTCCGATGCAACGGTGATGTCAAAGCCGTCCTCTCTCGGAACGCCGTTAACTCTTCCGCCAAGTCCGTCGGTAACGAAGCGAAGCTGACGGTCGTTCATATCAACGCATCTCTTCCAGGTAATTCTTCTCGGATCGATTCCGAGAGCGTTGCCCTGATAGATGTGGTTATCAAGCATTGCCGCAAGGAGATTGTTTGCAGCACCGATGGCGTGGAAGTCACCGGTGAAATGAAGGTTGATATCCTCCATAGGAACTACCTGAGCGTATCCGCCGCCTGCAGCTCCGCCCTTGATTCCGAATACGGGACCGAGAGAGGGCTCGCGAAGAGCAACGGCAACCGATTTGCCGATACGCTTCATACCGTCTGCAAGACCGATAGTGGTAGTTGTCTTTCCCTCGCCTGCGGGGGTGGGGGTGATAGCGGTAACGAGAATGAGCTTTCCGTTCTCGCGCTTGCTTTCATTTAAAAGGGAGTAATTGATCTTAGCCTTGTATTTGCCGTAGTATTCGAGATATTCCTCGTCTATTCCGGCTGCCTTAGCGATCTCGCCGATGGGCTTCATTTCTGCGCTCTGCGCAATTTCAATATCGGATAAATATGCCATTATACAAATCCTTTACTTGTTTTTATTTTACACGGGCGGTGGGAAACCGCCCGTGAGCGTTATTACTTCTTGAAATACTTAACGGCAGATTCGAACATCTTCATATCGAACTCGCCGATGACGTTTTTGTAAAGACCGGAGCCGATACGCTCGCTGTGTCCCATCTTACCGAGAACGCGTCCGTCGGGAGAGGTTATACCCTCGATAGCGAAGGTGGAGCCGTTGGGATTGAAGCGGATATCGTCGGTGGGATTGCCCTCAAGGTCAACGTACTGAGTTGCGATCTGACCGTTCTTGGCAAGAGCAAGAGCGTCAGCCTCGGAGCAAAGGAATTTACCCTCACCGTGAGAGATCGGAACGGTATAAACGTCGCCAACGTTCGTTGCGGAGAGCCAAGGAGACTTGTTGGATGCAATACGGGTCCTTACGAGCTTCGACTGGTGGCGGGAGATATTGTTGAAGGTAAGGGTGGGAGCGTTTGCATCGGCCTCTACTATGCGGCCGTAGGGAACGAGACCAAGCTTAACGAGAGCCTGGAAGCCGTTACAGATACCGCACATAAGACCGTCGCGATCGTCAAGAAGCGAGTGGATCTCGTTCTTAACGGCTTCATTTCTGAAGAACGCCATAATAAACTTACCGGAGCCGTCGGGCTCGTCACCGCCCGAGAATCCGCCGGGAACGAATACCATCTGAGACTCGCGAAGCTTTCTTGCAAAGTCCTCGGTGCTCTTGGTGATGCCGTCCTTGGTGAGGTTGTTAACTACGAAGATCTCTGCCTCTGCACCTGCGTCACGCATTACCTTTGCGGTATCGAACTCACAGTTCGTGCCGGGGAATACGGGGATAAGAACCTTAGGACGAAGGGTGAGGATAGAGGGAGCCTTGCGCTCGGTAGCACTGAAGGAGAACGCCTCGTAGGTCTTGTTGTCGTTTTTCTCCTTGCAGGGGAATACGCTCTCAAGACGGTTTTCATACTTTTCATTGAGCGAACAAGTGCAAATCGACTCACCGTTGTAAGCGATTTGACAACTATCATTTACATAACCGATAGTATTGCCATCGAAATCGGCATCAACCTCAAGAATGAAGGAGCCGTATTTGTATCCGAATATATCTGCAAGAGTAAGGCTACTATCGAAGTCAAAGCCAAAGCCGTTTCCGATACACATCTTGTATACCGCCTCGGCAATACCGCCAAAGGTGGGAGTGTATGCAGAGTAAACCTTGCCGCTTCTCATAAGAGAGGTAACCTTCTCGTAAAGAGCCATAAGGGACTCTGCGGTAGGAAGGGAATCCTCACCGTATTCGGGAGTGAGGAGAACGAGCTTGTTGCCCGCAGCCTTTATATCGTTGGTAATGACCTCGGAAACCTTACCCGTCGTAACGGCAAAGGAAACGAGTGTGGGAGGAACGTCAATATTCTCGAACGATCCGCTCATGGAGTCCTTACCGCCGATAGATGCAATGCCGAGCTCCATCTGAGCGCGGAACGCACCGAGAAGAGCCGCCATGGGCTTGCCCCAACGCTTAGCGTCCTTGCCGGGCTTCTCGAAATATTCCTGGAAGGTGAGGTAAACGTCCTCAAAGGATGCACCGTGAGCGATAAGCTTTGAAACGCTCTCTACTACCGCAAGATAAGCCGAGTGATAGGGGCTCTTTTCTGCGATATAGGGGTTGTAGCCCCAAGACATGAAGGAGCAATCGTCGGTGTGCTTCTGTTCAACGGAGATCTTATGTACCATTGCCTGAATGGGAGTTTTCTGATTCTTACCGCCGAAGGGCATAAGAACGGTGCCTGCACCGATGGTGGAGTCAAAACGCTCGGAAAGTCCGCGCTTGGAGCAAACGTTGAGATCGGAAACGAGAGCGGTCATTCCCTCGCTGAAGGATGCGGGGATAGTCTTGTCAAACGCCTCAGCCTTTGCGGGAGCAATGTTGATGTGCTTCTCGGCACCGTTGGAGTTGAGGAATTCACGGCTGATATCAACGATAGTCTTGCCGTTCCATCTCATACGGAGACGCTTTTCCTCGGTAACGGTTGCGATAACGGTAGCCTCGAGGTTCTCGCTGAGAGCAAGAGCGAGGAACTTATCTACGTTCTCGGGCTCGATAACTACTGCCATTCTCTCCTGAGATTCGCTTATTGCAAGCTCGGTACCGTCGAGTCCCTCGTATTTCTTGGGAACCTTGTTAAGATCTATATCAAGACCGTCTGCAAGCTCACCTACGGCAACGGATACACCGCCTGCGCCGAAGTCGTTACAACGCTTGATGAGCTTGGTAGCCTCGGGATTTCTGAAAAGACGCTGAAGCTTTCTTTCTTCGGGAGCGTTACCCTTCTGAACCTCTGCACCGCAGGTTTCAAGAGAGGTGAGAGTGTGCTTTTTGGAGGAGCCGGTAGCTCCGCCGCATCCGTCTCTTCCGGTTCTTCCGCCGAGAAGGATAACGATGTCACCGGGATCGGGACACTCACGGCGAACGTTCTCCTCGGGAGCGGCAGCGATAACCGCGCCTATCTCCATACGCTTTGCAGCGTAGCCGTCG
>JBGVKA010000161.1:0-13213 GCA_045129715.1 Eubacteriales bacterium
AAGCAGATCCTATACGATGAAAACGAGCCCCGAGCAGATATACGAAAGCACCCTTGCCTTCGGTAAATTCCAGAAGGCTCTCAAGGATTTCCCGGCTGATACGCTCAGTGAAACGATACCCGATTTCCATAATACGAAAAAGAGATTCCGTGCGCTTTTGGATGCGGCGGAAAAGAACGTTTTATCAAGACTCGACAGCGTTAAGGCGGAGTATGAGTTTGCGCTTGCCCGTGAGGAGTTTTGTAATACCCTTGAGGATCTTAAGAGTGCGGGAGTCCTTCCTCTCAGAGTAACTCATAACGATACGAAGCTTAACAACGTTTTGTTTGATACCGACACCGATAAGGCCATATGCGTGATAGATCTTGACACCGTTATGCCGGGACTTTCCGTGAACGATTTCGGTGATGCGGTCCGCGCTTCAACCTCAACCGCGGCAGAGGACGAGGTCGATCTTTCCAAGGTCAATTTTGATATGGAGCTCTACGAGCTTGCCGTCCGCGGATTCCTTGACGGAACCGCAGGCTCGCTTACCGAGGCTGAGATCCACCAAATGCCCACCGCGGCAATTATGATGACTCTTGAGTGCGGCATCCGCTTCTTGACAGATTATCTTGCGGGTGACGTTTATTTCAAGATCTCAAGACCTGAGCACAATCTTGACAGAGCGAGAAATCAGTTCAAGCTCGTTTCCGAGATGGAAAAAAGAATTGAAGAAATGCACAATATTGTAAACAAATATTCTCATTAATAGGTGAAATTATGATCAAAATTTATTATTCTACTACGAAAAAAGAAGCAGGAGTTAAGGCAGCAGGAAGCATTGCAGAGCTCCTTAAAGTGAAGCCCGCGGCGGTTCTCGGTCTTGCAACCGGCTCCTCACCCACAGCGATGTATGACGAGCTTGCGGCTATGTACGAAAGAGGAGAGATCAGCTTCAAGGAGGTTAAGAGCATTAACCTTGACGAGTACATAGGACTTGATGCTTCTCACGAGCAGAGCTACGCTTACTTTATGAAGGCGAACCTCTTCGGCAGAGTTGATATCGATATGAAAAACACGAATCTTCCCAACGGTCTTGCTACCGACTACGCTCTTGAGTGCAAACGCTACGACGAGCTTTACGACTCTCTCGGCGGCACCGATATCCAGGTTCTCGGAATAGGACTTAACGGGCACATCGGATTCAACGAGCCCTCTGATGCATTTACCGTCGGAACGAGCGCGGTAACTCTCAAGGAGTCCACCATTAAGGCAAATTCGAGATTCTTCGCAAACGAGGACGAGGTTCCGAAAATGGCACTCTCTATGGGTATCGATCAGATAACGAAATCGAACAAGATCATTCTTCTCGCAGACGGAGACGCCAAGGCAGAGATCCTTGAAAGAGCACTCTTCGGCGCGGTAACTCCGAGCGTTCCCGCATCCGTTCTTCAGCTTATGAAGGACGTCGAGGTTTACGGAGATGAAAAATCTCTCGCGCTCATTAAGGCAAATCACCCCGAAGCGTTGATCTACTGATAAAGCATCGATATACGAATAAAATAAAAGCTCCGATGAGTCGGTATATCCCGGTTGGGATATCTCTCATCGGAGCATTTCTTATACTTCGCTGAACGTGGAAACGAGTATTTCAAGGAAGGTCGTTTCTGCCTTCGTCATAGTTTTTCCCTTTTCTCTGAAGACAAATATCTGTCTGTCGGGGAACCCGACGTCCGAGAGCTTGATCTCGGGAGAGATCATTTGTCCCCAGGATTTTTCGGGAAAAATTGCAACACCGAGTCCCATTTCAAGATACTTTCTTACATAGTAAGGATCGTCGGTCTGCATGGTGATGTTGGGAACGAATCCGCGCGCCGCGCAGAATTGCTCGGTCAAGCTGTGAAGACGCGTGCCTTTGCCGAGCGAAATAAAGGGCTCGTTATCAAGATGCTCCGCAGGCTCGCTATCCACGAAAAGCCGAGACGATTCCGGAATCGCAAGAAGCATCCTCTCTGTGAGCAGGTGTATTTTGTCAAAGCTCTTTTTTGACGGCGGAACGTCGGAAATTATGAAATCATAATTTTCATCCTCGCATCCGTGCTTAACGAAAAACTTTATGTGAGGAAACTGTGCACGGCACTTTTCGATAGCGCGAGTAACTATTCGCCTGCAAGTGCTGATAAGAAGTCTTATCTCTCCGCCCTCGGCACTCTCCTCGTCGCGCAGAGACCTTTTTCCCGACTCCAAGATCGTGAGTGCCTGCTTTACGCTCTGATAAAAGCCTTTTCCCTGATCGTTTAAGCTGACCTTGTTGGCACTTCTTGAAAAAAGCTTGACTCCGAGCTCGCGCTCAAGTGAACGTATGGCGCGCGATATATTTGAGGTCGGAACGTTGTAATATTCTGCGGTTTTAGAGAAATTTTCGCAGTTTGCGGCGTGACAAAAATAAGTGAGCTGTAACAGTTCCATAGCATATCTCCTTTGGTTTACTCTTTTATAATATCACGCTTTAGTATATCTGTCAAGATATAGTAAGTAGATTTTATGTAATTCTGTACAACGCAGAAAATAAGTGGTATAATTATCGTGTAACAAAATATTGAGGAGAAACATATGAAAAACAGAAAAATAGCTTTTTCATTGGCACTCGCCTTGCTCCTCGGCGTTCTTCTCACGTTTACCTTCACGGCATCTGCGAATGAAGAGACTATAGCACCGAAGATGAGCATAACTATGGCGGATAGGCTCGTTTTCAATATCTACGTTCCGAAGGACGATGCCCTTACCGAAATAAAGGTAGACGGGAAGGTGATGGATACATCCTCCTTGCCCGAGGAAAACGGACATTTTCACATCAGCATTCCTCTTGACGCCTCTGATGCCGATAGAGATATAAAGCTTTCGCTCGCGCTCACGAGAAACGAAAAGACGAAGATAGGAAGCTTCACCCTGTCCGTAGTCAAGTACGCGTCGAAGCTTATTTCGAGCAACGAAAGCGAAACCGTCAAGAAGCTTGCGAAGGATACACTCGCCTACGTTAACGACGCCAAGGAATACTTTTGCGGGGCGCGCTCCGAGAATATATATTCTATCCTTGGCTCGTACGAGGGAGTTTTCTCGCCAAAGGCATCGGAAAACACGACCGCAGGACTCAAGCTTGCATCGTTCTCGCTTAAATCAAAGCCTGCAGTGAGATTCTACCTTGCAGACGGATATAAGCCCTCTGATTTTGAGTTTTATCAGGCGGATAAAAAGCTCGTAGCTACCTCTGGAACAGATTCGTACGGAAGCTACGTTGAAATATCGAGATATGCGTACGCTATGACACAGACGTTTAACTATACCGTCGTCGGCATAGAGGGCACCTATGCGTACAATCTCTCAAGCTACTGTGATTACGTTCGCAACGAATACAAGGAGAGCGACAAGGATCTGCTTCTCGCTCTTGCCGAAAGCTTCTACGTGTATTGCGAGAGTGCCGAGGCGTATAGAAAGGAAGTTATAATGAGCACGTGTGAGCACGCATATACCTCCGCCGTTAAGGAGGAGGCAACCGCAACTAAGGCAGGCGTTATGGAATACGTTTGTACCAAGTGCGGACATTCGTATAATGAAAGAATCCCGACCACTCTTAAGGTTCTCGCTATAGGAAACAGCTTCAGTGAGGACGCCTTCAAGCATATGTATATCATAGCGAAGGACATGGGCATTGAAAACGTAGTGCTCGGTAATATGTATATCGGAGGCTGTTCGCTCGCAACTCATATGACGAATATGAACGGTGATCTCGGAAAATACAAGTTCTGGCTTTCAAGCGATAGTGCGAATGGAATGATAGTTGAAGGAGAAAACCGTACCGCTAAGTACGGTATAACCTATACCGATTGGGATTACATAAGCATTCAGCAGGCAAGTAACCATTCCGGCTTGGAGTCTAAATACGGTGATCTTCAGGGCGTTATAGATTACATTAATGCCAATAAGACCTCGGATGCCGAAATTATATGGCATATGACCTGGGCGTATCAGCAGGACAGCACTCATTCGGGCTTCCCGAGCTATAACAGCGATCAGATGACTATGTATAACAGTATTCTCAGCGTTGTAGAAAATAAGATACTTACCAACGACGATATTTCGTTCGTTATTCCCTCGGGAACCGCGATTCAGAATCTTCGTACCTCCACTCTCGGAGATACCCTCACCCGTGACGGCTATCACCTGAGCTACGGTATCGGAAGATACACCGCGGCACTCACCTGGCTTGCTAAGATAACCGGCTGCGATATCAGCAAGATCACCGCAACTCCGGCTGACCACCCCGACGTTGCAAAGTATCTCGATCATATCAAGGATGCCGTAGTAAAGGCTATCGCAAATCCTTACGAGGTTACCGTCTCCGCATATCCCAAGACCGATGAGCCCGAGGAAGAGAAGCCCGTTATCAGTACGACCTTCTCCGAGCTTAAGGATTCGGACAGAGCTTATCTTACCGCGCACGGCTTCGATCCCGATAAATACGTTATTCTTGATCTCACCGTATACGAGAACCTCTTCTACAATTCCACCGATGCGACGGATTACGCAGGACAGAAGGTTCAGAGCACCTCGAGCAATCAGTATATGAAGTGGTGGTCAACTCAGATACTGTCGAAGGCAGAGCTCGTTAACGGAAGCGTTATCAGACTTGATGCAGGCGGTAAATATCGTCCTGAGGGCTGGATAGATATGAAGAAGAATACCACTCGTCCCGATACGGTGACCGCTAACAGTGATTATTGTATAACCGTTAACGACGAATGGTGGGGAAGCTACAACTACCGCGCGTTCAATATAGGAAAATCAAACGGCGGTACGTTTACTCAGGCCGAGTACGATAAGATCACGAGCGATGCCGATAACCGTCCTTTCAAGATCTACGTTCCCAAAAAGACCAACGGCTTGACCGCAGACGATAGAGCGTACCTCGTTGCACACGGATTTGATCCCGATAAATACGAGGTTCTTGCGCTCACGGTATACGAGAATCTCTTCTACAATTCGACTCTTGCCAACAACTACGCTACTCAAGAGGTTCAGAGCACGGGAAGTGCCCAGTATATGAAGTGGTGGTCAACACAGATCTTCTCAAAGACGGACCTTGTTACAGGAAGCATTATAAGACTTGATGCCGGCAGTAAATATCGTCCTGAGGGATGGATCGATATGCAGAAAAACAGCAGCCGTCCCAATACGGTAACCGCTAATACCGATTATTGTATAACCGTTACAGACGAATGGTGGGGCAGCTACAATTACCGCGCATTCAATATAGGAAAAGCATCGAACACCACCTATACACAGGCTGAGTACGATACGATTTTGAGCGATCCCGATAGCCGTTCGTTTAAGATCTACGTTCCAAAGCAAACTAACGGCTTGACCGATGACGATAGAGCATACCTCACCTCTCTTGGACTTGATCCGGATGATTACAAGGTGCTTGAGCTTGATTTTACAGATAATGCGTATTACAATTCAACCACGGACTTCCATATGCATCGCGAATCGGCAAGCGGTTCAAAGTATCAGCTCTTCCTCGCAACTAAGATCTTCTCGAGAAACGATCTTACCGTAGGTAGTGTAATAAGATTGAGCTCCGGATATAAATACCGCCCTGACGGTTGGGTAGATCTCAGCACCGTTACCGCCAAGGATAAGCGCCCTGCAAACGTAACTGCCGAAACGGTTATCGTAGACGATGCGTGGTGGGGAAGCTTCAATTACCGCGCATTTAATCTCTGCAAGTCATCAGGCGCAAAAATAAGCTTGGCTGAGAGTGTAAATCTCAGAATTTACGTTAAAGTTAAGTGATTTAAAAAATAGAGCAACAAAACAAAAAGCAAGGCGGAGGTGCCATCTAAAAGGTGATACCTTCGCCTTGTTTTTGTTTTTCAGATTTTATGGAACGGGAAAATGGTGGGTAGAGAGCAACAGGAATTTGCACTGTCTTACAAGCTTCCCACGGGGAAGGACGGTGCAATGTTACGAACCTGTAACTAACCCTTAGGAGTGTAAAGTCATCCAAACATTCATATTGTAAAACAAGTGGCTAAGCTTTGCTCAACCACTTGTATATTGTTGCTTATGCTAATCCTAATCTGTAATTCAAATCTGCGTAATTTACGTCACCATCGTTCCACATACCAAACAACTCTGCTAAAACTTTGCTTGCTTTTCTGTTTCTTTCGAAAAATGGATAATCGACAGTTTTTTCGCTGCCATCTTCGTTAATATTATCATCCTCATATTCATAAAGCTTATCTTCTATTTTGCAAAGCATCATATTATCAATAGGCTCTGTAATCGCCATATCGTGCAAAATATAATCCTTAAAAAATTGCAAGGAACTTTCGCTCAATATATAAGACTTTGTTTCGTTTTTATCTATTTTTTCTTTTTTCAATCAAAACACCTGCCTTTCGTCTTTTTTCAATTTCTTTGTGCGGTTTATGCACTTTATGTATGGTCTTTACTCTATGTTCCGGAGTCATGTGTGTTACGATTTTTGTTTTTTGGTGAATCCTATCATATTGAGCTTCTCCGCGATAGTCGTACAATTTAGTAACAACCGATTTTCCAAATAAATTTCTCAAAACATTATGCTTTGACAAATCTTTTTCAGGGTCAACAATGCGATGTTGCGCATGCTTGGTTAAGGTATATTTACCTACCCTGACATCTTTTGTATTTTTCTTTGCCATATTGTTTTTTGATTTAAACAAAAAACCAAGTATACTCATATTATATCACCTCCTTAAATAAAAGTCAAGGAATTCCCCTGCACCTTCATTTTATCATAGAGGAAACAAAATTAAAATAGCAAAGTTTTTGTGCTTATCACTATACAACTTTTTCGGAAATATATTGATTTTATTGGATTTGTAAAATAATCTATTGACAAATTCAAATACAACTTGTATAATATAAGTATGAACAACACAAGATTAACATTTAATTCATCAACAAACCTCGCTCTTCCGATAGGCGTCTTTCGTGTATTGCAGCGCGATGCATATTATTACGGATTTATTAAAAACGAGCAGCCTAACGTCAGCGGATTTCTAAACAACTTAATACCCGCATTGTCCGATTATCAAGAGGATCTCTTTGACGAGCTCTTGAAATACAATAACGGAAATGCGGACGCAGCAAAAATTTGCGCTCGAAGCATTCATAGCGTCTATTTGCGCCCCTTTGCTTTTCACGACGATGGAATGGTAAACGTTCCGTTTCGTATAAGCAAGGATAAATATGACGATTTTATCGTTATACACGACGAACGACTCGGATTTTACGATACAGACTTTACAAATTTTGTGCGTACTCTTTTATCTGAATACGCGTCAAAAACATCCGGGCAAAGAGAATATCTCTACGCTTTTAAAATGATTTCTTCAATTCGTGAGGCTATACGAAAAGGAAAAGCTTGCAAATTTTATACGAGTGATGAAACTTTTAATTTTGTACCTGTTTCTATTGAATTATCCCCCGTATATGACCACAACTATATCGTCGGTATAGACAGCGATAATCAGCCCAAGGCAATAAAATTAGCCAAAACATACAAGGTATCCGCTTCGGAGGATAAAATAAAAATAACGGAAGAAATGTGCGAATTGATAAGCGACCATCTCGATAAAATATACGAGGAGGAATTTAATGAATGTTCGGATTAAAGCTGTTTACTAAAACAAAAACGAAAAAATTTGCAAGCGACAAAGATAGAAAACAGTATTACGCTATTCAAGGATACTACAAGAAGAAAAATGTTTCGGCAAATAAACCAACTACAAAATCTAATAAAGCAAAAAAAAGGATAAACTAAATTTTCAAAAAACGAGTCGGCACTGATAGTCGGCTCGTTTTTGTTATAAAAGAAAAAAAGACTGCCTCATAGACAGTCTTTTTGGCCTCCCCGGCGAGAATCGAACTCACAACAGAAACTTAGGAGGTTCCCGTTATATCCATTTAACTACAGGGAGATTTTTTGCGTTTTTAAAGTTATTTTACGACACTGAAATACCAATTTTATATTTAACTATGCAGGCGTTTGTATTGATACGGCGGGTATAAAGCATACGAAAGTACCAATAATCACTACGATTTGTACCGTCATAGTTTATTTTGTTATATTTTTTCGATACTTGTCGAGAAAACGGTGCGAGGCTTGTTTTTTCATGAGCACGTAAGCTCGTTTTCGACCCACGCCATATATTTTACCACAAAAGAAAAGTTTTTGCAAGATATTTTACGCATAAACTTAAAAAAATAAAATAAACACATATAACCTTTGTATTTCTACACTTTTGTGATGATAATTGTATCAAATAAGAAAGTTTTTTTGACGGTATTCATATAATTACTTACTGTAAGGAATTTGGGCTCTCGTTTGTAAAAAATTCTAAAAACGGAAAAATGCAACTATGCGTTGCTTGACTTATTCGGTAAAATGCAGTAGAATATAGTCGTAAGCTGAAGGAAGCAAAAAAACGAACGAGCTCGTCGCGATAGAGCAAGGAAGATCTTAAATTCGTTTCGCAGATGCTCCCGTAAGTGAAAAAGCACTTTTGAAAATCATAAGGAAAGGAGGATGACAGGTGATAGATTTTGTAAAGGTCGGAGCAAGGATAGCCGAATGCAGAAAGGGAATGGGACTTTCGCAGGAGGAGCTTGCCGAAAAGCTTTTTGTCACAAGACAGGCAATATCAAAATGGGAAAACGGAACGAGCGTTCCCTCGATAGAAACGCTATGTGAGATAAGTAAGCTTTTTCGCATTTCATTCGAAGAGATATTAGGTCTGTTTGATAAAGAGAAAATAGAGATAGACGCCTCTGATATATTTCGCGGTCACGACAGAAGCTTTATCGTAAGTAAAATTGCCGTCGGTGAAATAAACGTAAAGCTTGATGAAGTTTTCTATCAGATGTCACCCGCCGAAAGAACGTACATATTAAAGCATATTAAGGAAGGGAAGCTGGCTGCTCCTATGGATGAGCTTTGGGTGAAGCTTACCCCTTCGGAACAAAAGTATTTGGGAGGATAATTTATGAAGCTTGAAAAGGTTATTATAGACGGCAAGGAATATTATCGCGAAATAAAGGACGAGGAATTCGTTGAGATCCCCGAGAACGTTGAGGAAGAAAACGGCAGTGAAGAGGAGCCTCAGTCCGATAAAAAAGAGAAAAGAGACGTTCAGATCTTCTTCGAAAAGGTAGGTAAGGGAGCAAAGGACGTCGGAGTTAAAATGTTTGACGGAGCTAAAAAATTCGGCAACAGGATATCTGAGGGAGCAAAGGATCTCGGTGCAAGAATGAGAGAGGGAACCGACCGTCTGTTCAACCGTGACAGATCTAACGATCCAAATTCCACAGAGGCGAAGCTTTTGCGCCTTCTTCCGTATATGAGTGAGGAGGATGCCCACGAATTTTGCAAGAAGCTTATCTCATCCGACGAGATGATGAAGAAGGTCGACATCGCTGACATTATGCCATTCGTCTCTAAGGAAGACTGCGATGCGCTCTTCTTGAAATGCATTATTATCACGGACGGAAAAAGTGATATCGCAAAGGCTGTTCCATACGTCAGCAAGTCCTGTCTTTCCGTCGTTGTTGACGACTACATAAACGGAAAATATCCCGGTCTTGATATGGATTCCTTGTATCCGTTTCTGTCGGACGAGGAAATTAAAAAAATCTTTTACCACATTATCTGCAAATAATGATTTTGGAATAAAAACGCCAAAAATGTAAACAATAATTCTCAAGGAGGGGCTTTGAGCGTAAGAAATGCTCCGAGTCCCTCTTTTTTATCGAAAGGAATATTGTTATGCATAACGAAAACAAAAGATCCAAGGATCCCGTACCCGAGGCAGAGGTGCTTCGCGCATCAAAGGAAGGAATGCCGAACGTTAAAAACGGCACGGTAGCCGACCACATCAGAGCGGAATACAAAAACGCGATCGATCGCGGAGTCGGGGCAGACAAAAGCCGGAGCTCTCAAAAGGGGAGCTTTTCAAACGATCCATCCGAGATGAGAAAGGCACCCGGATATAACGGAAGCGTTCCCGGGGTTAATACACCCGATATAAGACTTCCCGGAGCCGAGATGAAAAGCGAGACGTCAGTTCCTGCGTTCAATCCTCCCGTTCCCAACAGAGCGTGGACCGCAATGAAAATGGGAATGGATATAACCGAGCTTTCCGAGGAGGAAAAGCGCGATCTTTACGTTGGCAGAGACCGAATTTTTTAACTGAAATACGACTTAGCGCGAGCAGGCGTGGGCACGGTTCCTACTGCTCGCGCCGTTTTTTATAGCACCCAGGCTAATAAATATATAAAAATCTCTTGCTTTTTTTCGCGTTTTGTTATATAATGTAGTTTGGCAACAAAAAACGCGCTTTACAAGAGGTGTAAAATGCTCCACGAAAGAATTTATTTGAACGAAAATGACGATAGAGTCTATATCGATACCTACGTTTCCGACAGAGATACCGTGAGAGATGCAATGCTCGTTATTCCCGGAGGCGGATACGCAATGGTATGCATGGACAGAGAGGGAGAGCCCATAGCACTCGATTTCTTTGCAAAGGGATATAATTGCTTCGTCCTGCGATACAGATGCGGAACCGACGGAGACGTTTATCCTAAGCAGATAACGGATGCCGGCTCGGCTATGATATACATTAAGGAAAATGCCGAAAGATTTAAGATCGATCCCAAAAGAGTGTTTGCGGTTGGATTTTCCGCGGGCGGACATCTTTGCGGAAGCCTTGCAACGATGTTTGATTACCCCGAGGTAAAGGCGGTGTTCGGAGATAAGGCGAGAATGATAAGACCTACCGGTGCGATACTTTCTTACCCCGTGACCGTCACCAGAGGAAAAACTCATCTCGGCACGTTCAAGAACCTTCTCGGAAAGCCTCTTTCGGAATATACCGAGGAAGAGCTGGACAAGTTCTCTATAGCAACTGCGGTTACGTCCGATACATCTCCGATGTTCCTCTGGCATACCGTCGAGGACGAGACCGTTCCGATCGAGGGAACCTTAAAGCTCGGACTTGCATTGACCGCGGCGGGCGTTAACTATCAGATGTCCGTATACCCTTACGGACCCCACGGTATCGCGCTTGCGACAGAGGTGACAAAGGGTGCCGAATCACACGTTCAGCCGCTCGCTGCAAGCTGGACAAAAGAGGCAGACGCTTGGATGAAGACCTTGGCGTCCGACGATTAAAAGAAAAATAATTTAGAGTATTCGAAAGGATAGAAAAAATGGAAAGAACCTACATTAAGGACATCACCCCCGGTGTCCGCAAGATCTGTGGATTCGTAGAGAACTTCCGCAACAAAAAGAATATGGCGTTCATCGTCGTAAAGGACATCACGGGAAAGCTTCAGGTAACCGTTATCAAGGAAGAGCATCCCGAGATGATCGAAATGCTCGATAAGCTCACCATTCACTCCGTAGTAACCTTCGAGGGTGAGGTAGTAGCGAGCGAGTACGTTAAGCTTGGCGGAAAGGAAATGTATCCCACCTCGATGAAGATCGAGTCTATTGCCGAAGCACTTCCCATCAAGGATGACTCGGATATCGACGTTAAGATGGATTACAGATGGATCGACCTTCGCCGTGAGCAGAATCAGCTTATGCTCGAGCTTCAGACCACCCTTACCGCATCTCTTCGCGAGTTCCTTCTTGAGAAGAATTTCGTAGAGATCCATACCCCCAAGCTTATCGCGGCTGCAAGTGAGTCGGGCTCCGACGTTTTCGAGGTAAAATACTTCGATACCAAGGCTTATCTCGCTCAGTCTCCTCAGTTCTATAAGCAGATGGCTATGGCATCGGGCCTTGAAAGAATATTCGAGTCCGGTCCCGTATTCCGCGCTGAAAAGTCCTATACCAATAAGCACGCAACCGAGTTTACCGGCTTCGACCTTGAGTTCTCCTATATTGATAGCTTCGAGGACGTTATGAAGATGGAGGAGGAGCTTCTTGCTTACGCCTTCGGTAAGGTAGCAGAGAAGCACGGCGACAAGATCAAGGAGGTCTTCGGTCTCGACGTTGTCGTCCCCACCCTTCCTTTCCCGAGAATGAAGCTTCGCGACGTATACGCTGAGCTTGAAGCAAGATACGGATACACCGTTCCCGATGAGCTTAAGGGCGATCTCACCACCGAGGCTGAGAGAATGACCAAGAAGCTCTGCGAGGAGAAGTACGGTCACGAGTTCCTCTTCATAACCGATTACGATGCAAAGGAAAGAGCCTTCTATCATATGAGAGACGAGGCAGGCGTTCCTCAGGGATACGACCTTATCTGGCGCGGCGTTGAGATCACCACCGGTGCTCAGCGTGAGCATAGATACGATGTTCTTAAGGCGCAGGCTGAGGAGAAGGGACTTGCAAACGACGTTAAGTTCTATCTCGAGTTCTTCAAGTACGGTTGCCCCCCTCACGGTGGCTTTGGACTTGGTATCGACCGTCTTACGATGCTCTTCTGCAATATGTCCATAAAAGAGGTTGAGTTCCTCTTCAGAGGTCCCAACAGACTTACTCCGTAATTTCAGCATAGTGCTCATATAGCGTTAAAATTTAACACGTATCAATACATTTAAGGAGAAAACAATGAAAATAGCTCTTATTAACGAAAACAGCCAGGCGGCTAAAAACGCTCTTATTTGCGATACTCTCAAAAAGGTAGTTGAGCCCCTCGGCCACGAGGTATATAACTACGGTATGTACTCTGCAGAGGATGCAGAGCAGCTTACCTACGTTCAGATCGGAATTCTTTCCGCAGTGCTTCTTAACTCCGGCGCATGTGATCTCGTTATCACCGGATGCGGCACCGGTGAGGGCGCAATGCTCGCCTGCAACTCCTTCCCCGGAGTTCTTTGCGGTCACGTAGTAGATCCCACCGATGCATATCAGTTCACTCAGGTAAACAACGGTAACGCTATCGCAATGCCCTTTGCAAAGGGCTGGGGCTGGGGCTGTGAGCTCAACCTTCAGTACGTATTCGAGAAGCTCTTCGTTTCCGAGTGGGGACTTGGATATCCTCGTGAAAGAGCAGTTCCCGAGCAGAGAAACAAGAAGATCCTCGACGAGGTAAAGAAGGTAACTCATACCGATATGGTTTACATTCTTGAGAACCTTGACAGAGAGCTCGTTCTCGGTGCTCTCGGTGGCAAGAAC
>JBGVKA010000162.1:0-2663 GCA_045129715.1 Eubacteriales bacterium
AAGCTCTCCGAGGAGGGTTTTATCGCGTCATCCGAAACGAGCAAACGAAAGCTTTTGTATTTTACGAACGGTCCACAGATTATTATCGGGAAAAAGCTGACGTACAGTGCAACGTCGAAGAATGAGCCTGCCTCGCTGTCGCCTCTGTACACGTCAACGACGTAGGAGATCGCCAAAAGCACGTATACGGACAGTCCGAGCGGATAGAACTTAAAGTCGATTATGTAAAGCAGACTTGCAATCGAGCGAACAAGGAGAAGGGAAAGCACCATAAGAGATGCGTACGTTACGATCGTTTTCGATCGTTTTTGCTTTTGTATACTGATGCCTGTGGCGTACGCAAGCAATATAACCGACGTCATAAGCAGAAGATTTACCAAACGGTGGAAGTTTGCGCACACCGAAAAGAGAACGTTGTATACAAAAATAGCGTGTCTGCGATGCTTTCTTGGAACGATCACGTATGAAAGCATAACAGCCGGAAGAAATAAAAATAAAAAAATCGGGGAAGTGAAAAGCATACCGTTCTCCTTTCTGATATAATGTATATATAATACCACATTAACCGTTTTTTTGTGAAAACAATCGGTAAACTTCGGGGAAAATTATGTTTTTATTTTGTAAATAAAGTTTCACTCCGTGAAAAAGGGTGTCGACTCGACGGTATTCGACGGTTTCCTTCCTATTTAATATACGGGTTTAATATATGTTTAATATACGGGTTTAATATATGGGAAAATACATACAGACTGTGCGAAGGATCTTCCGGCACCAAAAAATCTTCTCAAAATCGGGAAAATTTCCAAAAAAGTATTGACAAACGAAGAGAAATGTGGTATAATATAAGCACCTCTGCGGCGGAGGCTTTTTTGTTGTGCACGTGTGCGCCACGCACGGACAACCTGTGCTCTACCGTACGAGGGAGGTACACATAACCGTAAGGTTAAATCAATATAATAGGAGGGTGCCGTTAAATGGCTAATGATGTAAGGGTTAAGGTAACTCTCGCATGCACAGAATGCAAGCAGAGAAACTACGATACCAAGAAAAACAAGAAGAACGATCCTGACAGACTTGAAATGAACAAGTACTGCAAGTTCTGCCGTAAGCATACGTTGCACAGAGAAACCAAGTAAGGAGAAATATGATGAATAAGCAAAGATTCCTGAGAGCGCTTGCAGCTCTCTCGATGGTGTTGGTTCTCATGATTTCCTGCTTCTCTGTAAGCGTTTTTGCTGACACAACAGCAAATGAAGAAACAACGGCTGAGGTTAGTGGAACAGTATCGGGCAGCGAGTCCGAGACAAAGTCTCCCGAAACGACCGCAGGCAGCTCGGAGACGACAAAAGCTCCCGAGACTACAGCGGCTGTAACGACCGGAACAGCAAACAATAACGCTAAGAAGTTCGATTGGACAAGCCTTATCGTTACACTTGTGTTCGTTGTTATCGTTGCTGTGATCGCAGTTGTATACTACGTTAAAAACACAGAGAAGGTAAAGGAATTCTGGAGAGGCTATAAGGGTGAGCTTAAGAACATCACATGGCTTTCCAAGAAGGAACTTAAGAGAAGCACGGTAGTTGTTTGCGTGATCGTTATAATCGCTGTTGTGGTTATAGCTCTCTTTGACTACGTTTTCTCTAACGCTATCTGGCTCTTAATGAATTTATTTATGTAATGAGGGAATTTGAATGAGCGATATCAATAATATGAATGTCGGCATCCGCTGGTATGTGGCGCATACTTATGCCGGATATGAGAACAAGGTCAAGGACAGCCTTGAAAAGATCATAGAAAACCGACACCTCGAAGATTTGATTTTCGATATTAAAATTCCTGTTGAAAAGGTCGTAACCGAAAAGAAGAAGCGTCGTTCAAAGAACGCGTCTGCTGACGGCGAGGCTATCGACGGTGAGGTCGAACAGGTAGTAGAGGAGATCAAGATCTTCCCGAGCTACGTTTTCGTAAAAATGATCATGACCGAGGAGTCATGGCACGCTGTCCGCAATATAACCGGCGTTACAGGTTTCGTTGGTCCCGGCTCACGTCCTCAGCCGCTTACCGAGAAGGAGGTCACCGATCTCCAGATCGAAGAGGCTAAGATCTCCTACACCATCGGTGTCGGCGATACGGTAAGGATCAACACGGGTCTCTTCAGAGGATGCGAATGTAAGGTTCAGCGCGTATCCGATGACTTTAAGACACTTACTGTGCTTGTGCCCAGAGGTGCAAGAATGATGGCTATGGAAATAGCGTCCTCACAGGTAGAAAAAATAGGCTGAATCTAATCGTGGGAGGAAACAAATTTTTTGAGGTTTCCGCAACCAACCACAATGGAGGTATTTTAAATTATGGCTAAAAAGGTTTTAGGTTATATTAAACTTCAGTTGCCTGCCGGAAAGGCAACACCCCAGCCGCCCGTAGGTCCTGCTCTCGGTCAGTACGGTGTAGCTATTCCTTTGTTCACAAAGGACTTCAACGAAAGAACAAAGAACGACATCGGTCTCATCATTCCCGTAGTTATCACAGTTTACGCTGACCGTTCGTTCACATTCATCACAAAGACCCCGCCGGCAGCTGTTCTTATCAAGAAGGCTTGCGGCATTGACACTGCGTCCGATAAACCCAACAAGAACAAGGTTGCAAAGATCACCAAGGAACAG
>JBGVKA010000163.1:0-16602 GCA_045129715.1 Eubacteriales bacterium
GCCTTCAGCATTTTGATAGCGGTCTCCTTGTTCTGCAGCTGGCTACGCTCGGTCTGGCAGCCGACCACGATGCCCGTAGGCTTATGGACGATTCGGATAGCCGAGTCGGTCTTGTTGATGTGCTGACCTCCCGCACCGCTCGAACGGTGTGCAGTGATCTCCATATCCTCGTCCTTGATAACGATGGAATCATCGTCGTCAAACTCGGGCATTACCTCAACGGAGGCAAACGAGGTGTGTCTTCTTCCCGAGGAGTCGAAGGGAGAAACTCTTACGAGTCTGTGTACTCCGTTTTCGCTCTTGAGGTATCCGTATGCATTGATACCCTCGATCATAATGGTTGCGGATTTGATTCCCGCCTCGTCTCCGTCGAGCCAATCAACGAGCTTAACGTTAAAGCCGTGCTTCTCGCCCCATCTCGTGTAAAGACGGTAGAGCATAGAAGCCCAGTCCTGAGCCTCCGTTCCGCCTGCACCGGGATGGAAGGAAAGTATTGCGTTGTTTCTGTCGTACTGACCTGAGAGAAGGACCTCTATTCTTTTCTTTTCTGCCTCTTGTTCAATGTACGCGGTATCCGTGAGAACCTCGTCGACCGAGTCCTCGTCGTTTTCCTCGATAGCCATCTCGCAAAGAGTATAGGTGTCCTCAAGCTTCATAACGAGAGCATCATAGCTCTCGACCTTATCCTTGAGCTGCTTTATTTCCTGGAGCTTCTTTGAGGACTTTTCCGCATCGTTCCAGAAATCCTGCACCATGGTCTCGCGCTCAAGATCGGCGCAACGCTCCTTGGCTTCGTCTATTCTTAATTGGTTTTTAAGCTCGGCGAGGACGTCCTCAAGAGCAACGAGCTTTCTTTTTGCTTCGTCAAGAGCAACGATCATTCAAATAATCTCCTTGATGGTTTGTGAGATTTTTTGGCACCGATCCCGGTATGATACGGGGGTGCCCATATTGTTAACTGTTAAATTTTATCATAAAA
The DNA here is from genome assembly GCA_045129715.1 of Eubacteriales bacterium. Classification (GTDB taxonomy): domain Bacteria; phylum Bacillota; class Clostridia; order Oscillospirales; family CAG-272; genus UBA1740. The sequence continues at coordinate 980 of JBGVKA010000163.1, forward strand.
TATAGCTTTTGTCAATAGTTAAAATATTAAATAGTGTTGACAAGCGAAACGGTTTATGCTATACTTTACGTGTTAATTTTGTTCGCCCACGGGCGAGAAAAGAAAGGGAAAAAGAAAATGAAAGTAACTAAAGAAACTCTTATCGGAGATATCCTTGACTACAACGTAGAGACCGCGAGATTCTTCTTTGAGATCGGTATGCACTGCCTTGGCTGTCCTCATTCCAGAGGCGAGTCCATTGCTGATGCTTGCCAGGTTCACGGCACCGATGCAGACGCTCTCGTTGAGAAGATCAACGCATTCCTTGGCGCATAAGTGAAGAGCACGATAAACAAAAGGCTTCTCGTTTGCTCGGAGCTCGTAAGAGACGGTGCCGTCCTTGCCGACGTAGGCACGGATCACGCATACCTTCCGATATATCTTTTTGAATGCGGAAGGATAAAGCGAGCCGTTTTATCCGATATCAATCAAGGTCCTTTGAATAAAGCCCGCGAAAATTCCGAAAAAGCGGGCTTTATTCATAACGTGGAGCTTCGTCTTTGCAACGGAGCGCGTGAGCTTGAGGGATACGGTGCCACCGATTACGCAATATGCGGTATGGGCGGAGAGCTTATAGCCGAGATAATCGAGAATGCGCCTCACCTGAGGAATGAAAACGTAAATCTGATACTCCAGCCGATGTCAAAGCAAGAGATACTCCGCGAGTATCTGTTTTCGCACGGCTTTGAAATACTGAGGGAACGGTACGTTACCGATGCAGGTAAGCATTACGTATGTATTCTTGCTCGTTTTTCGGGCGTTGATACGCCTTTTACGGATGCCGATACCGCCTTTGGCAAAATAGAAGCCTTCAGAGGTGCCTTCTGTGAGGAGCTCCTTGCATACGCGGGTGCTAAGCTTGAGTCGCTCGAGCGCGCAATAGAAGGGAAAAGGCTTGGCGGACTCGATCCCAAAAAAGAGACCGCACTTCTTGCTGATCTGAAGGACAGAATGAAATTATTTAACACGGAGGGGGACTAATATGACCGTAAGAGAGCTTTACGAGATGCTTTCGGACAGAATACCCGAGGATCTCAGAGAGGAATGGGACAATGACGGTATAATGTGCTGTGCCGACGATCTTGCCCACGTTAATCGCGTTCTCGTAACGCTTGACGTTACCGAGGAGATCGTTGACTACGCGATAGATAACGGCTTCGATCTTATCCTTTCTCACCATCCGCTCGTGTTTAAGCCCGTAAAGGCGATAGATCCCGAAAATCACGTTGCAAGAAAGCTTATCAAGCTTATCAAGGCAGGCGTGTCCGTTATTTCTCTTCACACAAGAGCAGATAAGGTTCGCGGAGGCGTTAACGATTGCCTTGCGAGAATACTCGGACTTCTTGACGTTGAGCCCTTCGGTGACGATTGCCTCGGCAGAATAGGTCACCTTGAGAGAGAAACGAGCCTTGAGGACTTTGCCGCGCGCGTGAAATCCGCGCTCGGAATAGAGAGGATCATAGCCTCCGATGCTTATAGCCCCGTGTATAGCGTTGCGCTCGTCGGCGGTGACGGCAAGGGTTATATTTCCGATGCTATAGAGATGGGTGCTGACACCTACCTTTCGGGAAGGATAGGCTATAATACGATGGAGGAGGCGGCTGAGATGGGAATAAATCTCATCGAGGCAGGGCATTACGCAACCGAGTTCCCCGTAACGAAATTCTTCTCGCATCTCCTTCTTAAGATAGATCCGAAGCTTACGGTTCAGATAGTAGGATCTTATGTATTGAGAACGATATAACTTGGATTTTGTAAATTCAAGTTGTCAAAAACGATTAATAAGTACAAAAAACATCCTTGGTAGCAGTTGGCATCAAGGGTGTTTTTTGTTTGTGATTTTATCTGAAGCTTGCGTCTATGGTTCTTAGCGAACGGGAAGCTTATGACCTTCAAGCTTTATTACGTCTTTTGCTCTTCGCTGCAAATAAGTGTCGCGGTGCGAAGCTCGGCATTTACCTCGGCTACTGAAATTCTTTCCCATTCGTCAGCCGTTGCGCCGTAGTGGATCTCAAGATATGCGTTATAGCCCGAAAGCACCGACTCTCCTATTTCAGTCACGCTTTTCGGTATAACGAGTCTCGTCAAATTTGTGCAATGTGCAAAGGACTTGTCCCCGATCGACGTTACACCGTCGGAGAGTATCAGCTCGGAGACTTTTGCAAATCCAAGAAACTGATAATTGCCGATCTCGGTTATACCCTTCGGGATAACGAGCGTTTCCGAATCGGTAGAGTAATATTCGTTTGATGCATCAAGATAAAGGTATAGCGTTGCGGAATTCTCTAAGGTGCGCTCGGCATTCACCCGTAAGGGCGTTGAGTGCTCGTTTATAAATTTGATGGAGCACCAACGTGCAGCCGTGCCCTTGAAATAAACGTTCTCGATACAGAAGCATTCGTAAAACGCGAAGGCACCGGAGCTTACGAGGTCACTTGGAAGATATACCGTGTGAAGCGTCTCGCATCCCGAAAACACGCTCCCCGTTATGACCGTGCACCCTGCCGATATATCCGCTGTCTTCAAACCGACACACCCGAGGAAAGCACCCTCGCCTATTTCATCGACGGCACCCTCAAGCTTTATGCTTCTTGCAACGCGGTAGCCTGTAAATTGATACGCTCCTATCCTTTTGACCGTGCTTGGTATCACGATCTCTGTCGGTGCGTAATACTCACCGTCTGCATTCGTCATATAGAAAACGTCCGCAACGTAAGTCGGGGAGGAGCGGTGCGAATTGACCGTAACGTTGCACCAATCGGCAACGTCACCGCCGTAATAGATCTTGCCTACGCGAAGACCGTCACCGAACACGGCTCCCGTGCCGTCACCGAGCTTTGTTACGGTTTTCGGAACGGTCAGGGAGGCTATGTAATCAAAGCCCTCAAGGGCGTGGCTTGAGATAACGCTGACGGCATCCGTAAGGGTAATATCGGACACGGCATCGTAGGTCGTACCGTTGAAAATATAGAATTCCCTTGCGTAATTCATGGGGTTCGCCCCTTCACCAAAACGGATACTGCACCACTGATCCCACGTTCCGTTATAATATACCCTCTCAAGCATAGAGCATCCCTCAAACGCGAGGTCCTCTATATACTCGATAGATGCGGGGATCGTGATAGAACGAAGCTCCGTGCCGCAAAATGATTTTATGCCCTTTATCCTGTTTTCTTCCTTTGGAACGTAATGCTCCATATAAAACTCGGGTATGGCTACCCGAGTGCCGTTCGCACCGTACGAGACGGCAATACCGTATTCCTCCGCCGAGTAGATCAGTCCTTGATCCTCGTATCCGCAAACGGTACATATACCGTCTGAGAGCGTGTGCTCCGCGGCTGAGTCCTCGTCGACCGTCGAGCAGAAGGAGCAGACGGAATAGTGCGCCGAGTCCGAGTGCACGTAGCTTCCCGAATACGAGTGGTTGAGCAGATATTCGGAAATGAATTCTATAGATTCACCGCTCTCTGTGTCATCGTATATCGGAGGGGCGTAAATGCATCTGACGGCAACGGGCACAAGACAGTGTAACTCGACGTCTTCGCTTAAGGCGGTAAGGTCGTAACTTTCGAGATCGAGCTTCGGCAAGGTAAGTGTTACCGCGTGTCCGTTTTCGCAAACTCTTTTTGCAGATCCCGTGGTTTCTTGAGTAGGAACCTTGATGATGCTCCACGCGAGCCACGAGTGTCCGAGAGGCTCCGTCTCGTCCGTTATTTGCGTTTTTCCGCAGCTGCAGGTGAGACGTGTGTAGCCTCCGCTCACGCAGGTCGCGGGGATACTCTCTGTCTTGAGACCGTACTCACATACGTGCTCTGCGCCCTGACTCTTCATGCCACCGTCGGACGAGTCTTGCTCCTTGCACGAAAAGAGGGCCAACGCGGTAATGAGGATCAATATGAAAAATGAAACGCTTTTCATCAATCTTCTCCGTGCTTTGTTTTGATATCATTATACAACCTTTTTCGACAAAAATCAACACGCGCATCTCAAAAAAAGACCAACGATGCCGGACGGTATAAATGCCTCGTTGGTCGATATAGCTGTGACGGGCGTTTTCCACGCCTTGAAGCGAGAAGGGGAGCTATCCTCGCTTGCCGTCCTTAAAGCCAAAGGCCTCCTCTACGATACGCTTCGTGCGCTCGGACGGAACGGATAAGGGCAAGCGCACCTCATCGGAGGTGAGTCCGAGGAGGCTCATTGCGTATTTTACGGGTGCGGGATTGGTTTCGGTGAATAAGGCTTGAGCCTTTTTTGAAATGCTTCTTTGTAAGGCGAGTGAGGTCTCCGTGTCACCGCGCCAGAATGCATTCGTAACGTCCAAAACTTCACACGGGCATACGTTTGAGAGCACGGAAATGACACCCATTCCGCCAAGCGAAAGGGTTGCGTATATCTGTGTGTCGTTCCCCGAGTACAAGGTCAGCTCGTTTGCCATTTTTGAGAGCTCAAGGAGTCTGTCAAGTGAATCCGAGGCTTCTTTTATCGCAACGATGTTCTCCTCAACCGAAAGCTTTTCTATATTGGATATCGAGAGATTGACACCCGTTCTTGACGGCACATTGTAAATAATTGTTGGCAAATCTATGGAATTTGCAATTTTTTGATAGTGATACCGTATTCCGTCCTCGGTGCCCTTGTTGTAGTAAGGAGTAACGGATAATGCAGCGGATGCGCCGAATTCCTTTGCGCGCTTCGTGTATCTGAGCGCCTTTTTCGTATCGTTGCTTCCCGTACCAAAAATGAGCGGAACTCGTCCGCCCACCGTCTCCGCGGAAAAGCTGAAAAGCTTGTCGCGCTCGTAGTCCGAGAGCGTTGCCGCCTCCGCCGTCGTTCCGCCTACGACGAGCGCGTCTATACCGGAGCGTATCTGCCACTCGATTATTTTCTTAAGTGCATCGTAGTCTGTTTTTCCGCGCTTGAACGGAGTTATCAAGGCGGTTGCCGTTCCCGAAAATATCATTTTCTTTTTCATATAAATCGTCTTAACCTCTTGAAAAGTCGGGTGCTGTGGTGTATAATATACACACATTATTATTTTATGCGAAAATAAAAGCTAAGTGAAAAAGGAACAGACGTGGAAATCAAGAAGACAGAAATAGTAAACGAAAGAATAGCTACCGACCTTAAGACGTCGGATTTTTATTATGATCTTCCCGAGGAGCTGATCGCTCAGTTTCCGAGTGCGGAGCGCGATATGTGTCGCCTTATGGTGATAGAGAGAGCGCGCGACACGGTCGATCATAAGGTTTTCAGAGATATAATAGATTATCTTGAGCCTGAGGATATGCTCGTGGTCAACTCGTCAAAGGTCATCCCCGCGAGACTTCTCGGCAAGACCGACAAGACCGGCTCGGATATGGAGCTTCTTTTGCTCCGCGCCCTTGATAGCGGTGAGTGGGAAACGCTCGTGCGCCCCGGAAAAAGAGCAAAGGTGGGCGCGAGCTTTACCTTTGGCGGTATCCTTAAGGCTACCGTTACCGATATAGTCGAGGGTGGAAACCGTACCGTGTCCTTCTCGTACGACACCGAAAAATATAAAAACGTATACGAGGTTCTCGATGAGGTCGGAAATATGCCTCTTCCTCCGTATATCACGAAAAAGCTTGAAAATAAGAGTGACTACCAGACGGTCTACGCTAAGACGGAGGGCTCCGCCGCCGCGCCTACTGCGGGACTTCATTTCACAAGCGAGCTTATCGAGAAGATAAAGGCGAAGGGCGTCGGCTACGGAGAGGTAACGCTCCACGTCGGACTCGGAACCTTCAGACCTGTTAAGGTCGACAAAATAGAAGAGCATCTTATGCACGGTGAGTATTTCTTCATCACCGACGAGGTGGCGAAGGAGATAAACGAGAGACGTGCCAAGGGCGGAAGAATAATAGCCGTCGGAACGACCTCCTGCCGAGTTCTCGAAAGTGCCTCGGATGACGACGGAATAGTTCATCCTATGAGTGCCGAGACCGGAATCTTCATTTACCCCGGCTATAAATTCAAGGCTACCGATGCCCTCATAACTAACTTCCACCTTCCCGAAAGCACTCTTTTGATGCTCGTATCCGCTCTCGCAGGACAAAAGAGGGTTATGGGTGCTTATGAGGAAGCGGTAAAGGAAAGGTACAGATTCTTCTCCTTCGGCGACGCAATGCTGATTGTATAAATTTCGCAATACTGCGTTAAATGCGACGATATAAAAAACACCATGATTAAAGAGGTTTTGTATGATTTTCGTTTGCCCTAAATGCAAAGGAAAACTGAATATAGATTCAAGATCCGCGGCAGCGAAATGCGACCTCGGTCACTCCTACGACAAGAGCCGATTCGGGTATTATAATTTTCTTCTCGGAGTCTCGGGTGGAACGCACGGAGACAATAAGGAGATGATCCTCGCAAGGCGCGAATTTTTGTCGCGCGGCTTCTATCACCCCTTGGCTTCAAGCGTTGCAAAGATGTGTGAGTCTGTGATTTCGGACAACGCCGTCGTGCTTGACGTAGGATGCGGAGAAGGGTACTACACCTCCGTAATACGCGAAAAATGTAAACAAAAGCTTGCTTATATGTGTGCTTTCGACATTTCAAAGGATGCTATGCGTGAAACCGCAAAGAAAAAATGCGCGGACGAGTATGCCGTAGCAAGCGCGTATCACATCCCCGTAGCAGACGGTAGCGTTGATGCCGTGATAAATACGTTTTCACCTCTTGCAAGGGAAGAGGTGCACCGCGCACTCAAGCGAGGCGGACATTTTATTATGGCAATTCCCGCCGAGGAGCATCTCTTTGGACTTAAATCCGCAATATACGATACGCCGTATAAAAATGAGGTTGCCGATACCGAGCTTGAGGGCTTCTCACTCGTTTCGAAAACCGAACTCAGATATCCGCTTATTCTTAACACGGGTGCCGATATACGGGCACTTTTTATGATGACGCCTTACGCCTACCGAACGAGTGCCGCAGGGCGCGAGCGCGTTCTTGCGCTTGACAAGCTTAAGACCGATGCGCATTTTCTTATTTTGACCTACAGAAAGGAGCTTTAAGATGGATCTCAGCCACGGAAAATATCTCGGAGTGGATTACGGTGACGTAAGAACCGGACTTGCCGAGTGTGACGTTTCCGGTATGCTCGCCTCGGGCATAACCACTATCAAGGAGGGCGGAATGAGAAAGACCGCTATCCGCGTTGCAAAAGAGGCGGAGATGCGCTCCTGCAAGAAGATAGTTATAGGTCTTCCGAAGAATATGGACGGAACTATGGGAGAGAGGACGGAGGTCATTCGCACTTTCGCGGGCATACTCTCGGAGCTCACCGAAATACCTATCGATTTCTTTGACGAGAGAATGAGCACGATGATAGCGTACCGCTATCTCGGTGCCACCGAGACCTTCGGTAAGCGGCGCAAGGATGCCGTGGATACGCTCTCTGCGGAAATAATTTTGCAGGGATATATCGATAAGGAGCGCAACGCGAAAAAATAACGCTTTTTTGCGAATACCGAACACCCAAAAAGCATAATCTTTAGCAAGCCGATGAGGCTTGCTTTTCTTTTTGGAGGTTTTTATGAGTTCTTTCTTTCGCTCTCTCCGTATCCGTCTCGTCGCTCTTGCCGTCGGCATTTCGCTTCTCGGTTGTCTTTTTTCTTGCTCGGAAAAGCCATCTCCCACCGAGCTTTTAAGCCGTTTCTGTGACGAGTACGGATTGTCTGCAGATATCCTTTCACCGTCTTTTCGCGAGGGGGAGAGAGGTCACGTTTCGGATGATTTTTTCGAAAAGGTCTTTTTGGAGAGCCCCGACTTCGTCTCGGATTACGCGATAACATTTCTTTCCACGCTCGACGGTATAGGCGAGTGCTCGGTGTTCCTTTGCTACAGCGAATACGATGCCCTGCTGGTTGCGGAGGCACTGTGGAGGCGTGTTGATTTTTTGAAGTCGTCAGCCGTCGGAATGGATACGTCCTGCCTTGCCGATGCCGTGATATTCAAAAGCGGAAGATACGCGGTAATGTGCGCACTCTCGGACAACGCCCGTGCGGAACGGATATGGCGGAAAATTCTATAAAATGGCCTTAATGTGACCTCTACCGCCGTGTCCTTTTTTCGAACTTGAGTCAACTCTCTTGACTTTATCCCGAAAAGCGTGTATACTGTATAGCGTGTAAAATAAATAAGCCTTGGCGGTTTTTATCCGTCTTGGCAAAAGGATGTAAAAATGATCGATGAAATTATACTCTGTAAATACGGTGAAATAATCCTGAAGGGACAGAACAGACGCAATTTCGAGTCTATGCTCGTTAAGGAGCTGCGCCGCCGTGCCTCGCCTCACGGTGTCTTCAAGATATATTTCAATCAGTCCACGATATACGTAGAGCCTCAGAACGACGATTGTGATATGGACGCTATGTACGATACTGCGAAGAAGGTCTTCGGTATCATAGGCGTTAACCGTGCGAAAGCGTGCGAAAAGAATATGGAGTCCATAATAGCCACCGCAAAGGAATATCTCCCCGCAAAGCTTCGCGGAAAGAGGACCTTCAAGGTCGATGCAAGACGCTCGGACAAGGCGTTCCCCTTGAAATCTCCCGAGATCTCGCGTGACGTTGGCGCGGCGATACTTGAGGCTACGGGCGGTAAGCTTCGCGTTGACGTTAAAAATCCCGACGTTGTAGTCACCGTCGAGGTCCGTGACAACTACGCTTATATAAGAGCAGGTCAGGAGGCAGGTGCCGGAGGACTTCCTCTGCGCTCCGCAGGTCGCGGACTCCTTCTGCTTTCGGGCGGTATCGATTCTCCCGTTGCAGGCTGTATGATGGCAAAGCGCGGTCTTGAGATCGAGGCACTTCACTTCGAATCCTTCCCCTATACCTCCGAAAGAGCGCGAGAGAAGGTCTTGACTCTTGCTGAAGAGATGTGCGAATTCTGTTCAAAGATACACGTTCATATAATCTCTCTCACTCATATTCAGGAGGAGCTTCGCGATAACTGTGAGGAGGATTATTTCACCCTCCTTCTCCGTATGTTTATGATGCGCCTTGCCGAGAGATGTGCGAGAGAATACAAGTGCGGTGCGATAATCACCGGCGAAAGTCTCGGACAGGTTGCCTCGCAGACTCTTGCGGCGATCGGGGTTACCGACTCTGCGGTGAATATTCCCGTATTCCGTCCCTGTATCGGACTCGATAAGAGCGAGATAGTCGCAGAGGCGAGAAAGTACGGCACCTTCGATACCTCCATCCTTCCCTTTGAGGATTGCTGTACCGTCTTCACCCCCCGTCACCCCAAAACCCAGCCTCGCATCGAGGACGTTATGCGTGAGCTTGAGAAGATAGACTTTGAGGGACTTCTCGACGAGGCGTACGCAACACTCACCACCGAAACCAAGCTCGTCTTCCCCGAGTACAGATGATCGGGTGAGCCGCAAAAAAACGCTTGGTGCCAAGGCAACGTACTCTTAAGGATAGTTTTTAATAATCTATAGCGATGTTTAGTTATGAAAAAGTTTTTACTTCTTATGTTTACAATATTGATTTCTGTATGTTTGCTTTCAAGCTGTAATCATATTGTTTCAAATAATGAAGAACCCAAACTGCAAGAGAACAACACAACCGAATCAACTCCTGATAATTCCGAAAGTACACAAATCTATTCCTCAATGATCTTCAACACAGATAATATTAAACGTATCACTTTGTACTCTTATTACGGTCAGGGTAAGGGTAGCGATGTTACTGATAAGGATATGACGGAAATTATAAATTGGCTTGAAACCTTTGAGATTGATAGAGAAGTAGATGACTTAATTCCTCCCGGCACCAATGCTTATTGTATAGAAATTGAATATCTGGACGGAAAAGTGGTAAAAAAAGGTTTGGATACAATGGAAATTGATGGTAGTTCATATTATGTCAAATCCGCTCCAATGCCTGATTGTTTTTGGGAAATTATATCAAAAACAAAACTAAATTAATATAACAAAAAATCACCTGCTATCTGTGAATGATGACGGGTGATTTTTGTATAGGCTGATGAGCAATTGGAAAAGATTGCCAAACTTGACTCAGTGCCTTTTTGTGTGCCCTGAAAGCATATCTGTTTTTCCTGACAAGCACTGCATTTGTGTCCACAGATGCTATTATCAGTTATGAGTTATGAGGTTCGCTTTCGCTCACCGTTATGAGTTTGCTGCGCAAACGTTATGATATGATCGCCTTGTTTCTTCAAGCTGTGCCGAAGGCACATCATAACTTGGCGTAGCCAATCATAACTCTAAGCTCGCCGCAGGCGATCATAGCTGCGTAGTGTCCTTAAGGGCACTGCGCCAAGGCGTGAGCCTTTATCCCCGTTCTCAGACGGGGCTTCAAGGCACCCCTTGGCGTGCGGCATAAATTATTTTATTTAATATTGACAATAAGCTAATTTTGTGATACAATACTAAAGCAAGAAAATGCTTCAGACGAGGAGTAACCGAGACTTTGACAGCAAAAAGAGATGCGGCGGATGGTGTAAGCCGTAGCGAAGAGCGGTGAAGGTAGCGCCTGAATAATCGGGAAGAACGGCATTCTGTGAGGTGCCTATTAGAACCCGACGTGTGTTTCGCGTTAAGAAATTTTGAGAGCGCAAGAGCGTTTTGATAACTGCTTCGCGCTGAACTTGGGTGGTACCGCGGAAATGTTTTTTCGCCCCGAGGTGAGATTTAAGTCTTACCCTCGGGGCTTTTGCTTTTCACCCTGCTGGGACGTTAATAAAACCGAAAGGAAACAAATAAAATGAGAGAAGAACTTGCAAAAAATTACAATCCCTCAGAGTTTGAGGACAGAATTTATGCTAAGTGGTGCGATAAGGGATATTTCGCGCCCGATGCGGACAAGAAAAAGCCCGCGTTTTCTATAGTTATCCCCCCGCCAAACGTAACCGGTCAGCTTCATATGGGACACGCCCTTGACCAGACTCTTCAGGACATTCTCGTTCGTACCAAGCGTATGCAGGGCTATTCTACCCTTTGGGTACCCGGCACCGACCACGCGGGTATCGCAACGCAGATCAAGGTAGAGGAGAACCTTCGCGTTAACGAGGGACTTACAAGATACGATCTCGGACGTGAGAAATTCCTTGAGCGCGTTTGGGATTGGAAAAATCAGTACGGAAACAGAATTATCAATCAGCTTAAGAAGCTCGGCTCCTCTTGCGATTGGCAGAGAGAGCGTTTCACTATGGACGAGGGATGCTCGAGAGCCGTACGCGAGGTATTCGTAAACCTTTACGACAAGGGACTTATCTATCGCGGACACAGAATAATCAACTGGTGCCCGAGATGTCTCACCGCGCTTTCCGACGCTGAGGTTGAATATAAGGATCAGCCCGGCTCGTTCTGGCATATCAAGTATCCCTTGAAGGATGGCTCGGGATACGTTGAGGTTGCCACCACCCGTCCCGAAACCATGTTCGGAGATACTGCGGTTGCGGTAAACCCCGAGGACGAGAACACCAAGCACCTTATCGGTAAAACTCTTATACTCCCCATCGTTGGCAGAGAGATCCCCGTTATCGCGGACGACTACGTAGAGATCGGCTTCGGTACCGGTTGCGTTAAGATCACTCCCGCTCACGACCCCAACGACTTCCTCGTAGGTCAGAGACACGACCTCGAGCAGATCAAGGTCATGAACGACGATGCTACTATGAACGCGTACGCAGGCAAGTACGAGGGTATGGACAGATATGCCTGCCGTAAGGCACTCGTTAAGGATCTTGAGGCAGAGGGCTTCCTTGTTAAGACCGAGCCCCACGATCACAACGTCGGCACCTGCTACCGTTGCGGAACCACCGTTGAGCCTATGACCTCTGATCAATGGTTCGTTAAGATGAAGCCCCTCGCAGAGCCCGCTATCGAGGCAGTTGAGAACGGCTCCATCAGCTTCGTTCCCGAACGCTTCTCCAAGAACTATTTCAACTGGATGAACAATATTCTTGACTGGTGTATATCCCGTCAGCTCTGGTGGGGACACAGAATTCCTGCCTTCTACTGCGATGAGTGCGGACATATGGAGGTCTCCAAGACCGACGTTACCAAGTGTCCCAAGTGCGGAGGCTCGGTAAGACAGGAGGAGGACGTTCTTGATACTTGGTTCTCGTCTGCTCTTTGGCCCTTCTCCACTATGGGTTGGCCTGACACCACCGAGGATCTTGAGCGTTATTATCCCACCTCCACTCTCGTTACCGGATACGACATCATCACCTTCTGGGTATCCCGTATGATATTCTCTGGAATCGAGCACACGGGCAAGATCCCGTTCTCCAAGGTTCTTATCCACGGTCTTGTAAGAGATGCGCAGGGAAGAAAGATGTCCAAGTCTCTCGGCAACGGAATCGATCCCTTGAAGATAATCGAGCAGTACGGTGCAGACGCGCTCAGATTCGCTCTTGCGACCGGTAACGCTCCCGGAAACGATATGAGATTCTCCGACGAGAAGATCGAGTCCGCAAGAAACTTTGCAAACAAGCTCTGGAACGCTTCGAGATTCGTTCTTATGAACCTTACCGAGAGTGACGAGGAGCTTCTCACGATGCCCACCGAGAGCGAGCTCGCTCCCGAGGATAAGTGGATGATCTCCGCATTCAATAAGCTTGCAAAGACCGTTAATGAAAATATCGAAAATTACGAAATAGGCGTTGCCCTCGGTGAGATCTACTCGTTCACCTGGGACACCTTCTGCGACTGGTATATAGAAATGACCAAGAGCCGTACCTTTGCGGGCGCAACTCCCGAGGCTCTTACCGCAAAGAGAGTTCTCGTATACGTTCTTACGGGAATCCTCAAGCTCCTTCACCCCTATATGCCCTTCATCACCGAGGAGATCTATCAGGCTCTTCCTCACACCGAGGAATCCATAATGATCGCATCCTACCCCGCATACGACGAAACGCTCGACTACACCGCTGAGGAGGAAGAGGTAAGAAGGATCATTTCCTGCATCACCGCTATCAGAGCGCGCAGAGCGGAAATGAATATTGCACCCTCCAAGAAGGCAAAGCTCTACGTAGTTACTAAGTACAAGAGCACCTTTGAGAACGCGGGCAAGATGCTTGAGAAGCTTGCATCCGTATCAGAGCTTTACCTCGTTGACAGCTACGATTCCGACGATGCCGTAGCGATCGCTACCGACTCCGGAAACCTTTACATTCCTCTTGCCGACGTTATCGATTTCGATAAGGAAAGAGCAAGACTTACCGCAGAGTATGAGAAGAACGAGGGAGAGATCTCTCGCCTTGAGAAGAAGCTTTCCAACGAGGGCTTCGTTGCAAAGGCTCCCGCTGCCGTAGTTGAAGGAGAAAAGGCTAAGCTTGCAAAGTATCTTGAAACGAGAGCGGCTCTCACCGAGGCTCTTGCAAAGCTTAAGTAATAAATAGCAAAAAACGAAAAGAGACTGTCGGAGCTTTACCCCTGCAGTCTCTTAAGAACATAAAAGGAAAATATGAGATACGATTTTAATCCTGACGATAAAACGAAAGAGGCTATACTTAACACGGTAGTCTATTCGGGAAGATATTCCGACGACGAGTCCGTAAGAAACCTCGAAATAGAGGAGGGAATAGAGGAGATAGCGGAAAACGCCTTCCGCGACTTTGCTTCGCTTGAGACGGTGAAGCTCCCCAAAAGCCTCAAAAAGATATCTGCATCCGCGTTTTCGGGATGCAAAAACCTCACCCGTGTGGAGTTTTGCGAGGGTATAACCGAAATTTCCGACGAGGCGTTTGCCTTTTGCTCATCTCTGTGCGAGGTGAAAATGCCGAACAGCGTGAAAAGGATCGGCGAGGGTGCCTTCGAGGGATGCGCTTCTTTGACGGCACTTAAGATATCCGAGAGCTGTGAGATGATAGGCTCTGGCGCATTCTCCTTCTGCTTCAACCTGCGCGACGTGACGGTTCCCGATAGCGTTTTGCTCGTTGAATTTAACGCTTTTTCTTCCTGCTTCTCTCTTGAAGGAGTTAAGCTTTCCGCCTCGATGGGAATGCTTGACGAGTCCTTGTTTGAGGGCTGCAGATCGTTAAAAGTGGTAGATATGCCACCTAAACTTTACAAAATCGGCAGAAGAGCCTTCAAAGGATGTTCTTCTCTTGAGGGAATAATCCTTCCTATAACACTTAAAGAAATAGGCTTTGACGCCTTTTCGGGATGCCGTGCCCTTAAGCGCATAGCTATGCCGAAGGGACTTCGCGACATTGAGGATGACGATGCCTTTTCGGGATGCGATTCGCTTTGCGAGATCACCTATGCCGGAAACAAGGAGGGCTGGGAATATCTCAATCACGGCAAGACGTTGACCGTTCAAAGAAGCGACCTTTCCTACTATTCACCGAAGGTGCATTTTCTCGATCTTAAGAGCGAATTTTAAATTAGATCACAGGAAATTAACAAGGTGCCTTTTCCTGAAAAACACCGTATAAACGGAGCTTAAATATGAAATATAAATGCTTAATTCTTGACCACGACGATACCGTGGTAAACAGCAGCGCAAGTATTCATTACCCAAGCTTTATAGAATATCTCAAGGTATACCGTCCGGAAAAAGAGAATGAATATACCTTTGAGAGCTTTATAGAAAAAAACTTTATACCCGGCATTCTCTCGCTCCTTTGCGATGAGGTAGGGCTTGACGACGAGGAGCTTAAGCGCGAGGAGGAGTTCTGGAACGATTTCGTTCGCACGAGAACGCCTAAGGCATACGACGGTATGCGTGAGCTTATAGCAAAATTCCGTGAAAAAGGCGGAATCGTAGTAGTTTCAAGCCATTCTATGACTAACTTTATCAAGCGCGATTACGAGGCAAACGACCTTCCTATGCCCGACGTGATATACGGCTGGGATATCCCGAAGGAAAACCGCAAGCCCTCGCCCTACAGCGTGCTTGACGTTATCGAGCGCTACGGATTTGATAAGAGCGAGATAATTATGGTTGACGACCTCAAGGCAGGCTTTGATATGGCTCGCGCCGCAGGTATCGATTTTGCCGCGGCAGGCTGGGCGTACGACGTTCCGATGATCCGCGACTTTATGAAGGATCACAGCGATTTTTATCTCGAGAGCGTCGAGGAGCTCGATAAATTGCTTTTCAGTTAATTCAATATAATGAAAAATCAGCGTTTTTTCTGCGAGGAAGAACGCTGATTTTGTTTTGTCCGACAAGGCTTTTTGCGTCTTCTAAGTTTCGACGCTGTTTCTGTACTTGAGAGGCGTTAAGTTGTGCTTTGCCCTGAAAAGCGAGATAAAGTAGGCCGTTGAGGCAAATCCTGCCGAGAACGAGATATCCGTAATACTTTTATCCGTCGTAAGTAAAAGCTTTTCGGCCTCTTTGAGCTTCACCATATTTACATATTCGGAGAAGGATATCTTAAGCTCGGAAGTAAACAATTTTGATAAATACGAAGGACTTACACCGACGGCTTTGGCGCAAGAATTTCTGTCAACGCAGACAAAATTCGATTCAATATACGATATTGCAACCTGAAGCAGGCGGTTGATTTCGGTGGACATCGATTTTTTAATGAGGTCGGAGTTTCTTGCGTCAAAGATCCTTATAACGTGCATAAAAAGC
>JBGVKA010000164.1:0-7486 GCA_045129715.1 Eubacteriales bacterium
GCTTTTTATGCACGTTATAAGGATCTTTGACGCAAGAAACTCCGACCTCATTAAAAAATCGATGTCCACCGAAATCAACCGCCTGCTTCAGGTTGCAATATCGTATATTGAATCGAATTTTGTCTGCGTTGACAGAAATTCCTGCGCCAAAGCCGTCGGTGTAAGTCCTTCGTATTTATCAAAATTGTTTACTTCCGAGCTTAGGATATCCTTCTCTGAATATGTAAATATGGTGAAACTCAAAGAGGCCGAAAAGCTATTACTTACGACGGATAAAAGTATTACGGATATCTCGTTCTCGGCGGGATTCACCTCAACCGCTTACTTTATCTCGCTCTTCAAAGCAAAGCACAACTTAACGCCCCTCAAGTACAGAAACAGCGTCGAAACTTAGAAGACATAAAAAGCCTTGTCGGACAAGCAAAAAGGCTTAGCCGATCTTTCTCGGCTAAGCCTTTGTTTGTTATAACCCCTGCGGAGCAGATCCTCAGGTTAAATCCGCTCGAAGCGGAATACAAGAAATCAGCTTCACTTATCTAACCTATGTCGCGAACCTGAAAACGAGCATTCCATCGAGCAACGCCTTAAGGCTTTGCGCTGATCTCCCAGCTTCCGTCATCAAATAACGAATGTAACGGTTGCATCTGCGTTATTCTTGTTTACAACCGTGCAGAAGGTCCCGTGAGCTTTGCTCTGACCGCCTTTGTAACGGTAGTGGTAGCGTAGCCGTATCTTACGGAAATCTCAACGTTATAATTTTTGTATTCATCGGAGAATACTACACTTTCAGTCATACTTACGGTGATTGCCGCCTCGGGATCAACGCCCTCGGAGATAAGAGTCTTGATCTTTGCAAGAAGCTCCGCCTTATCGGAAACCGCCATATCACCAACCGTTACCTTCTCGATCTCCTTTGCGATTTCGGATCCGGGCTCTGTCTCGTATCCCTCAAGCACGGTGTACGAATACTGCGCGTCGCCGATAAGGTTAAGAGTGGAGAGCATCGCCTCGACCGCAAGCTGTGCTATTTTTGTAAACTCAGCGGGGGCTGCTCCGATGAGCTTTGAATCGGCAATGCCGGGCAAAACGTAGCTATCGAGTCTTAACTCCTCGGGAACGAGTATCTCGGCAAACGAAAGTCCCGCGATATATCTTCCCGTGGTAGTGCTCAAATGAACGTTATCTCTTTGCAAAGAGGTGTGGAAATACCACGCATCAGAGCTATTATCGGTAACGTAATACTGAAGAGCAAGATAAGTGCTTCTCGCATTCTGAATAGCCGTGCCGACGGGAATCAATCCGTCAAAGCCCTTGCCGGTCTCGGTTCCTACGTATCCGTAGGCAGTCTTCGCAATACCGAGCATGGTATTGTAGTTGTAGGTGCCTGCGTTAAGGGTTCTGCTCTGGCTGTTAGACCACGTGAGATAGTAGTATATCTTAGCCGTTTTAGCGTAGGTGTTTACGTAATCAAGCAAATAAGGGATCGACGAGGAGAGCGCGTAGTAATTCTCCTCGCTCGAGTTGCCGTAGCCCTTAAGAGTCTCGTTGCCGTAGGGCTGAAGGGTTACGACGTCCCACGCATCGAAGGTAACGCCCTCAAGAGTGGTATAATCGTTATGCGTTTTCCAAATGCCCTTTGTGTCGTCACTGATAAGATAAAAGCTATACGCTTTATCGTTGTTCGCCGCAGTGTTAGCGTGCCACTGAGCTGTTTTCGCGCCACTGTAAAGAACGCCGATCTGAACGAAAACGTCCTCTCCGACCATAGCCTTAATTATGTTGTAAAGCTGGCTTTTGCCGTTTGCAAAAACGTCTGCCGCATCGTTTGATAGGCTGTTACCGATAAGAAGAAGCTTAAAGGCCTTCTTAAGACTTACGGTAACGCCACTCTGAGAAAAAGAGTCAAGTGCGGTGCCCGAAAATCCCGTTACGGTAACCGAGCTTCTGTTCTTAAGAAAGTCTCCGCTAAGCGTCTGAAGACCGTCACCGACGGTGATTGAAAGCTTAGCCTCGCACGCGCTATCGGTCGCAAAAGCGAGCGAGCCGATAGCGTCAAGATTGCCGGGAAGAGTTACCGAGGTAAGCGCGGTATAATCCTTGAAATATCCCGCAGGGATCTCGGATACCATACCGGTGATAACGATCTCGGTAACGTCGGTTTTATCCACCTTGGAAAGCCAAGGAGAGTTCTCGGGAAGAGACACGGTTTTGGTCGAGTCAACTGCACCGAGCGTAAGAACACCGTTCGAGTAGGAATAAGCGGTGTTCTCAACCTCACCCGAGAAGCTGGAATTGAGGTCTACGTACTTAAAGCCGTGCTTATCCGCATACGCCTTTACGTTATTCTCCGCACCGTAGCTGTAAAGTGTAAGGTTCTTGCAGTTGCTCACAAATCTGTTTACAAATATGTGAATGCTTCCGTTGGTATTGGTGAAATCTACGATCTCGATGTTGGGGTTTTCGATATAGATGTCAGTGAAGATCGCGTTATTCTGATCGTATTTACCGAGAGTGACCTGCTGAAGCTTGGTTATATTAGCGGGAATCGTGTAGCTTGTAATACCCACCTTAAAGGAGTCCATAAAGAGATTTGCAGGATACTCGGTAAGGCTATCGGAAAGATCGGCATATTCAAGATTCTTCAAATATCCAAAGCTACCTCTTCCAAGTGAGGTTATACCGTCGCACACGATAACACGGGTAATGTCGTCTCTGTAATTTATGAAGGGCTGATTCGCACAGTTCCAGTTACAGTTATAGGTTGCACCCGTTCCCGTAACCTTCAAGGTTCCTTCCTCGTAAAGAGTGTAAATGACCTCGTCTGTAGGAGTGGTTCCGCTGCCGAGATTTCCGCTCGTAACTACGGCAGGAGCCTTAAGATTGCAACCGTCACAGTTGGAGCAGTCCTGTCTGAGCATACCGTCGGAGGTCTTGGTGATCTCTTCGGATACGTACCACGCACCGAAGGCGTGACCGTGTGCGCTCACTCTGTTGCCCGCGTAGGAATAACCGCAGTCAAGGCAGGTGTAAAGAGTATATCCGTCACTCTCGCATGTGGGAGGAACGATCTTAGTGGTATAATTATGCTTCACGCTGAGCACGGAATTTCTGTATTCAGCGGCACTCTCGGTATACTTGACGAAGCTCTTAACGAGTGCCTCGTGATCGGTACCGACAGAGCCGTTAACGAAATCGGAAACGTGGTAGCTACCGCCGTTTGCGTAGGTGATCACCTCGGAGAGCGCGTATGCATATACGTCAAGCTCAACGTAGCTTCCCGTACTGTCAACGCCCGATACCGTGTTAAGCTTTGCACCGTTTGCATAGAATTCCACGCTCGTATCGGTGACGTAGAAGCGGATCGAGGGCTTTTCGCTGAGGTTGAGCGTTACTGCAGTGACGGGAGATACGGTATTGGTCACACCGCTCGTCTTGGGCTCGCCCGTGTAATTGCCGATAATGGATTCTATAAGAGCTACGGTGCCGTTTATTTCCTCCGTAGTATTAAATTCCGTGAAATACTTGTACGCTTCCTTGACGTAGGCGAGAACGTCCTTCGCAAGAGTTCTTTCAATCTCGCTCGCACCGGCGTTTGCTATAAGCTTCGAGCAGTACTTGGGAACCGAGAAGGTGAACGTTCCCATAACGCTCTTTCCTTCTGCGTCTACGGTTACGACGAGCTTGAGGCTCTTAGCCGCATCACTTGCCGCAAGAGGTGTGCTTATACGGTAATAATCCTTACCGTTGATGACCTTCTTGTTAGATGCATATTCGCTAAGATCATCGCAGGTTACACCGTCAAATGTAAACTTAAGTAGACTTTCAACAGGAATGTATACGTTGAGAACAAGCTGACTTTCAAGAGTTATACTCATCTTAGGTATGAAGTCGATATTCATCGCAGCAACCGAGCTCAAGCGATATACAACCTTACCATCGCTCGACGAAGCCTTTACGAACGCATATTCATCACCGTTTTTATTAACGTATCTATCATTTGCGCTTGGAGCGTTAACGCTCGTAGGAAGCACCAAATAAGTATATTCTCCGTCGGAATTTTTACCGAACGCAACGCTGTCGGCTCTGCCGTTAGTATTATCGTTGGTTGCTATAAACTTGTCCTTGCTGAACGTTTCATCGGAAATTATAGCACCGCCGTTGATCGTTACGTTATAAACAGTTCTGTCATATCCCTTACTGTTGGTCAGCGTCAGCATTTTGATGCCTGATCCTGAATTTGCGATATCAAACGTACAATCCGTAAACACAGCATCCACCGATGCGTAGAATCCGTTGCTTGAATCCATCGAGGCGCTTCCGGTTTCCCACGTTGCAAAAATACCGTAATTTTTACTCGTCGATGAAATGGTAACGTTATTAAAATCAAACGATACGCCGAACGGACGATTACAGTTCTTACCAAAGTCAATTACAGCTATCGGGCTTCCGGATGCGTTAACTATCGAACCGTTTTCAACACTTATAGATACTCTCTTATCAACAGTATCGGTAGCTTCAGACGCAACGTTTCTATATACTCTGAACGTATAACCGCTTTCGGTCTGCGTCAGCGTATAACCGCCAAGATCCAGCTTATAATTTCCTGTTAACGTAGAAAGCTCAGACTCGGTTTTTACTTCAGCATTAGCCCTCAGAAGAACTGCAAAGTCCTTCATATACGCTTTCGTAACATTTTTAATTGCGGCATTTGCTGCGCCAAGCTCGCTATATCCGCCAATAAAGGTATATCCACCGCTCGTTTTTTCAAAGGCTACTACAGGATACGCTTCAACGTCTGCGCATTTCTCGGGGATCGTACCGTACTTTGTTTCAAGAGGATCTACTGGAATATCTATCTTTTCACCGGATAGAACGTAAATGGCGCTGCCTTCCCGACTTCCGGCAAGCACAAACGTATATTCCTCACCTTCAGCCGTAAAATACTTTTCATCCTCCGAAGGAGATGCTACATCCCCACGAAGAACAAGCTCTGTATATTTACCGTTTGCGCCTTTTCCAAATACAACGCTATCTGCTCTGCCGTTTGTATTTCCGTCAGCAACTATAAAATCGGATTTTCCAAACTCTGCGCCTGAAATTATCGAACCGCCGTTAACGGTTATGGCATATTGAATTCTGTCATAGCCGTTTTCGTTCGTCATATCAAGCATTGTAACGCCTTCGCGAGAATTCGTATAATCGAACGTGCAATCATTAAACACGATATCCGGCTTTGCATAGAATACGTTATCATCGGTCAAAGCGGTATATCCGGTCTCAATCGTTCTGAAAATAGAATTTCCATCTCCGGTCACTGTAAAGGTTACGTTATCAAACGTGATCGGAACCGAATAAGGTCTGTTGCATTTTGCGCCGTAATCAATGGCAACGAGCGCATAATTATCACTTGCTTTAACTATGCTTCCGTTTTTAACCGTGATTTTCACCCTTACATCGAGATCGGTCGTATCGCTCACAAGGTTTCTGTATATGTAAACGAGATAGCTTTTTCCCGACTGGATAAGCTTGTGGCCGTTAAGATCTATAGTTAAGCTTGCAGTTAACGAGCTTAAGTTACTATAGCTTCTAATCTCGGCATCGCCCCTTAAAAGAATAACGAAATCCTTTTTCCAAGCGCTTGTGGTATTTACAATCGCCGTTTCTGCAGCTCCAAAATCATAATAACCGCCTATAAAGCCGTAACCGTCGGTAGTCTTCTCAAATGCAACCACCGGGTAAGTTACGGGATTCGAATACTTTGCATCAATCACACCGTAATTCTCGGTTGCAACGGGAGTCATCTCCACCTTTTCGTGAATGGTAAACTCGAAGCAGTTCTTACTTGCGTTGTAAACGTAGTCCTTGCCCTCGCCGTTTTCAAGGCTGTGATATGTGGAAACATATTCTACCTTAACACGGCTTCCGTCCTCGGAGAAATAGAACATTGCAACCATACCCGTGGTATAGCCCTGCTTCGAATCGAGGCTCTGAGGATCGATAAGGAACTGAGTTACGGTGTTTCCGTTATCTCCGAGATCCTGACGCCATACGATATCGTTGTTGGGATCGTGGCCGGAAAGCACTAAAATTATATTCTCGTACTGAGATGCGAGCTTATACCAGATATCGTTTCCGTTATTTCTCGAGGAGGTGTAATTCGCCTTTCTCGGAGGATCGTCATCGTTTATGTCAAGAGTAGTTCCGTCACTGTACATATAAGCATGAGTGGTGAGGATGACCTTGTAGTCGGGGTTAGCCGCTATCTCGCCCGATGCCCAAGTGAGAATATCATTATGAGGTCCGAAAGCAAAGACGAATACCATATACTTGTGTCCGCCGATGGTAAACTTCATATAGTAGTTACCAAGGCTCGTTCCGTCGTAATATCCGATCTCACCGCCCGTGAAATTGGGGTTAGCCGCAAAATACTCGTCAAGCTTAGCCACGGTATCGTGATTACCGCGCACGAGAGTGTACGGTATACCGGCATTTTCAAGCTTTGCGTGCTGTTCAACGGCAATATCCCATTCAAGATCAGTCTGATCGATACCGTCATCTGCGGTCTGATCCACACCGTCCTTATCGGTGATGTCACCGAGTCCCATAACGAGACTTATCTTTTTGGAGTCCTTGTTTGCAACGATCCAATCGTAGATATACGACGTGGTATCCTTGCCGTAGTACACGTCTCTGTAAACGTGCTTCTGAGTATCACCGACAACCGCAAACGAATAAGCGTAATCCTTCGCAGGATCGGTGTTTTCGGTGAACTCGGCAGGTATACCGTCAGCGTATGCCGCAGAGGTAGCAAACATAGTTGCCGCAAAAATCATCGTGATGATAATTGCCGCAAAAATTGATAATAAACCTATTTTCTTGCCGTTTTTCATCTTCATTTCTTCTTCCTCCATATAAAAATTCTTGTTCAAAATTTACCAAATTGTAAATTTACAATTTTATCATATCATTTTTGTTAACTTTGTGATATAATTTATATATCCAAAAATATAAAAATTGTGTTCAGGTGTGATATGATAAGACAGCAGAAAATAATAAGAAACATGGTTGAAATTCCCTTTCTGTGCAAGCAATATACAAGGCGCGAGAGGGTTGACAGAGCATCTAATATTCATTTTCACGACTATATAGAAGCGGTATTTTGCCTCAGCGGAGAATGCACCTGTATCGTCGGAAACCGCACGTTCAAAGTGTCGGCGGGAGATATGCTTCTTATTCCGAGGGGTGTTCCGCACGAGGTTGGTATCCACGACGAATGGACTAACTACGTCGTTCTGCGCTTCTTACCGAGCGTTCTCTTCTCTTGGAGCCAAACCGCCCCGGAATACTCAAATACCTTCTCTCTTTTGCAAAATTTGAGCGAATTTCAGCTCTTCTTCCCCTCGGAAGAGATAAAAGAATACCCATTCAGCTTTCTTTTCAAGAACATGGCGCGCGAGTGGGGCGCCAAGAAAATAGGATATGACAT
>JBGVKA010000165.1:0-3521 GCA_045129715.1 Eubacteriales bacterium
GCGTACTCCTCCGTGGCGGTAAAAAACGCCTTAGAGAGAAGCTCCTCAATTACGCTTGAAAACGTTATACTCGGACGCGAGAGATCGGTCAACAAAACGGTACCGCTCTTTAAGCTTGATAGCGGAACCGATAAAAACGGACTCGACGTCAGCATCTCACTTAAGAGTTGCACGGTAGACTATATTTCTACCGCAGAAACGAGAGCTCTTACGCTCTTCGATCTTGCCGAGGACGGCGAGTCCCCGATCTTATCCTTCAGGATAGAGGGCGGAAGCGTGAAGCTCGGAAGCCTTTATAAGCTTCCGTTATTCAACGGAAAAAGCGACTCGCGAATAGTCTTCGCTAAGGGCGAAAACGGATCCGCGACCTCGTTCAAGCTAACGGACAGTGAGGCCCCCGATTTGATATTCAATACGGATTCGGGCAATGCTTTCTTAAAATTCGTCAAGCGAGAAAGAGTTCACTTTACACGATTTACATATTACGAGCTATAAATTCAAGATACTACTCGTCAAGGAGGATCTGATATGAAAAGAAAATTACTTTCACTTCCCTTCTTGTGCTCCATGCTTATCGGAATAATTGCGTTCGCGCTTCCTGCCGGTGCTTTTACCGATGACGCAGTTATCATAGAAGAAAGTGATATCCCACTTAAGCTTTGGTACGATGAAGAGGCTCCTAAGGACGGAGAAAACTCACCCTCTGCCTCGACTACCGGAGGAAACGCGGATATCGGTTGGGCATCGTGGTCCTTACCCATCGGTAACGGATACGTCGGTGCTAACGTTTTCGGAAGAACCGAAACGGAAAGAATACAGATAACCGAAAAAACTCTTATGCATCCCACGAGCGTTAAGGATGCTGACGGTGTCTATCACACCATCGGCGGTCTTAACAATTTCTCCGAAACGTACATAGACTTCGGTCACACGAATTCTGCCGTTACTGACTACGTTCGTTATCTTGATCTGAAGAGCGCGATATCGGGCGTTGAATACACCTTTGGCGGTGTTAAGTATACGAGAGAATATTTCACCTCATATCCCGACAAGGCTCTCGTTATAAGACTTGATGCGGATACGGACGGTGCCCTTTCCTTCACTCTTCGTCCCACCATCCCCTACGAGCAATCCTACGGTGCCTTTGCAGGTGACGGAGTTACAAAATACGGAACGGTCACCTCATCGGTAAACGGCGGCATCGGTGAGATAGAGCTCGCAGGAAAAATGGGCTACTACGACATTGATTTTTATGCGCTTTATAAGGTCTACACCGACGGAGGAACAGTTTCTGCCACCACAACCGAGCACTCCTATGAGGACAAGGACGGCACGTCTATTACCGATACGGACGGAACTATAACAGTCAGCGGTGCGAAAAGTGCTTACGTTGTCGTAACACTCGGAAGTGACTACGAGCTTTCGAGTGACATATTTACATCTGCCGAAAACGCAAAGCCCACCACCGAAACCGACATTGAGTATACTAAGGCTAAGATCGGCGGATATATGAGTGCTATCGAGGAAAAGATCGCAGGAAAAAGCCTTGACGAAGCTTACTCTGCTCTCCGCGAGACTCATTTAGCCGATTATACGGAGCTTTTCGGAAGAGTTACGCTTGATCTCGGATTCAACGAAAGCGACGTCGCTCTCACGACGGACGAGCTTTTGAAGAGCAAACAAAACGGCTCCGGAAGCACTTATCTTGATACTCTCGTATTCCAATACGGAAGATATCTTCTTATCGCTTCCTCACGCTCCGGTGCTCTTCCTGCAAACCTTCAGGGCGCGTGGAACACCTATAACACACCGCCGTGGGCGGCGGCTTATACGCACAACATTAACGTTGAAATGAACTACTGGCACGCCTTCTCGACCAATATTGCCGAGACCTTTGAGGCGTACGTTGAATACAACAAGGCTTATATGGAGCAGGCGGAGATCTACGCCGATGCTATAATCAAGCAGTACAATCCAGACGTTTACGACGAGGACGGCGGAAACGGATGGGTCATCGGAAACCACATTTATCCTTACAGATACACGAGTGACAGATCCGCCGGAAACTTAGGATTTTTGACTCAGGTATTCTGGGACTATTATCTCTTCACTAAGGATCCCGAGGTTCTTGATTACGTTTACGAGATACTCGTTAACGCGGCAAGATATATTACCAAGTGCGTTGAGCTTGACGAGAACGGAAACTATCTCGTTTCTTACTGCGACTCTCCCGAAATGAAGGTAAACGGCGTTTGGTACTACACTGTCGGTACAACGTACGCGCAGACCTTTGCATATCTCAACAATTTCTATGCGCTTGAGGCGGCTAAGGAGCTCGGAATCGACCTTAACAGCAGTACGCTGCTGAGCGAAGAGGAATATCTTATCTTCAACACCATACTTGAGCAGATAGATAAATACGATCCTATCAACGTAGGTCTTTCGGGACAGATCAAGGAATTCCGCGAGGAAACGTACTACAGCTCTATCGGAGACGATCCCACACACAGACATATTTCGCAGCTCGTTGCGCTTTATCCAGGCTCTCTCGTTAACGCTAACACACCCGCTTGGCTCGATGCCGCAAGGGTAGTTCTTGAAAACAGAGGAAACGGCTCTATGAACTGGTCGAGAGCTCACAGAATGAACCTCTGGGCAAGAGTTAAGGATGGCGAGGAGGCTTATAGACTCCTTGAGTCTATCTACGCGGACCGCATTGGATACAACCTCTGGACATCGGGACCTCCCTTCCAGATCGACGGTAATTTCGGTGCCGCGGCAGGTATCACCGAAATGCTCTTACAGAGCCACGAGGGCTATATATCTCCCCTCGCGGCACTTCCTTCGGCTTGGCCAAGCGGATCTTATACGGGACTCGTTGCAAGAGGTAACTTCGAGGTTTCAGCCTCTTGGGAAAACGGTCTTGCAAAGACCTTCAATATCACCGCGAAAAACGGCGGTACCGTTTCCGTTTATTATCCCTCAATTACCAACGCTTACGTTATAGACTCCGACGGAAGCACCGTCAACTATACCGTATCGGGAACCGACCTTATCTCCTTTGAGACTGAGATAGGAAAGACTTACGTAATTTACGGCTTTACCGCACTTGACGTGCCTGATGCACCCACCGATCTTGCTTGCACGGAAAACGCGAGCGGCGGGCTTGATTTCACCTGGTCAAAGGTATCGGGCGCAAGCTCCTATAACGTATACATGGCACTTGAAAATGCCTCTGCCTATACTCTTATCGGAACGACGTCTTCTAATTCCTTCAGCTATACTCCCTCCTCTGACGCCAAGGATCTGAGAACCACCTACGCCGTTACGGCGGTTGGTGAGCGCGAAAGCAAGAGGACTCTCGTTTACACCGCAAAAACCATCGTTACCGAATACGGTGAGATCCCATCAAGCAGCGTTACGGCAGATGCGCTCTTCGCTATCTTTGCAAAGAAGAGCGGAGCTACGACGTACAAATTCATCGAGACCGGCACCGATTTCGTTAACGACGGTATCGATAA
>JBGVKA010000166.1:0-8012 GCA_045129715.1 Eubacteriales bacterium
CACCGTCGCGTCCCGTGCGACCGCCGAGCAGCACGACAACGTCTCCGTCCGCGGGGACTTCACGGCGAACGTTTTGTTCGGGTGTTGCCGCAATAACGGCACCTATCTCCATTCTCTTTGCCGCATATCCAGCGTGATAAAGCTCGTCAACCATACCCGTTGCAAGTCCTATCTGGTTACCGTAGGAGGAATATCCTGCGGCGGCGGTCTGAACGATCTTTCTCTGAGGAAGCTTACCCTTTATAGTCTCGGAAACGGGACGGGTGGGATCTGCGGCACCGGTAACGCGCATTGCCGCGTATACGTAAGAACGGCCCGAAAGGGGATCACGGATAGCACCGCCGATACAGGTCGCGGCACCGCCGAAGGGCTCGATCTCGGTGGGATGGTTGTGAGTCTCGTTCTTGAAGAGGAGAAGCCAGGGCTCCTTCTTTCCGTCAACCTCGATCTCGATCTTTACGGTACAAGCGTTGATCTCCTCGGATTCGTCAAGCTTGGGAAGCTTGCCGTTGACCTTGAGATATCTCGTAGCGAGAGTAGCGATGTCCATAAGGTTCTGAGGCTTGGTTCTTCCAAGCTCTGCTCTTGCCGCGAGGTACTTGTTGTAAGCGTCCTCAAGAAGCTTATCCTCAAAGGTAACGCTGTCTATGGTGGTGAGGAAGGTGGTGTGACGGCAGTGATCCGACCAATAGGTGTCTATCATACGGATCTCGGTGATGGTGGGGCATCTGCCTTCGCCCTTGAAATAGCTCTGGCAGAAGGTTATATCGTCTATGTCCATAGCAAGACCGTACTTAGCTATAAAGTCCTGAAGTCCTGCCTTGTCAAGATCGATGAATCCGTCGAGAGTCGCAACCTCGGTGGGGATCTCGTAATTAACGATAAGAGTCTCGGGAAGCTCAAGAGAAGCCTCTCTTGCTTCAACGGGGTTAATAACGTATTTCTTTATCTCGTCAACGTCGCCCTCGGTGAGCGCGCCCTTGAGAAGATAAACCTTAGCGGTTCTGATGGTGGGACGGTCTCCGCAGGACATGATCTGGATACACTGAGCCGCAGAGTCTGCTCTCTGGTCAAACTGACCGGGAAGATACTCAACTGCGAAGGCGGTGTAGCCGTCGGTGTCGATGCTCTCGGATGCTATATCGAGCTGAGGCTCGGAGAATACGGTGTCCTTTGCCTCGTCGAAGAGCTCCTTGGTGATATTATCCGCATCGTAGCGGTTGAAGATGCGCACGTCCTCAAGAGCAGTGATGCCAAGAAGGGTGCGGAGCTCGTTAAGAAGCGCGTGAGCCTCGTGAGCAAGCTCGGTCTTTTTTTCTACGTAAATTCTGTAAACCATTTGTTAGTTATTCTCCTTTGCCATAAGCGCTCTTTTTCCGATATCGCTTCGGTAAAAGGCATTGTCAAATTTGATAGCTTTTACAAGCTCGTACGCTCCCTCAATCGCACTCTCGAGCGTATCTGCCGTTTTCGTAACTCCGAGAACTCGTCCGCCACTCGTTACGAGCTTCGAATCCTTAATGGACGCGCCCGCTACGTAAACGCTCGGAAGAACGCTTTCGGGAATGGTGATCTCGTATCCCTTTTCATAGCTTGAGGGGTAGCCCTTAGAAGCCATAATTACACAGCATGCGCTTCCGTTTGAAAACTTAACTTCACATTTGTCAAGGGTTTCGTTCGTGGTAGCCTGCATTACGGTGAGAAGATCGGATTCGAGAAGAGGAAGAACTACCTGAGTTTCGGGATCACCGAAGCGGCAGTTATATTCTATTACCTTGGGACCCTTTTCGGTAATCATAAGACCAAAATAGAGACAGCCCTTGAAGGCTCTTCCCTCGGCAGCCATAGCCTTGACGGTAGGAAGGAAGATGGTCTGCATACATACGTCGGCTATATCCTTGGTGTAGTAGGGGTTGGGAGCAACCGTTCCCATACCGCCCGTGTTAAGTCCCTCGTCGTTGTCAAGAGCTCTCTTGTGGTCCTGAGAGGAGATCATGGGAATAACGGTCTTTCCGTCGGTGAAGGAAAGCACGGATACCTCGGGACCGGTGAGAAATTCCTCGATAACTACGTTTGAGCCACTTTCTCCGAAGATCTTGTCCTCCATCATAGAGCGAACGGCAGCCTTAGCCTCGTCGCGAGTCATAGCGATTATAACGCCCTTACCGAGCGCGAGACCGTCAGCCTTGATAACGGTGGGAATGGGTGCCGTCTCAAGATATTCAAGAGCTCCGTTGAGGTCGGAGAATACCTCGTATTCCGCGGTGGGAATACCGTATTTTTTCATAAGGTTCTTGGAAAAGACCTTGCTTCCCTCGATGATAGCCGCCTTGGCGTTGGGGCCAAAGCAGGGAATACCGACCTCGGTAAGCGCGTCAACGCATCCGAGAACGAGAGGATCGTCGGGAGCAACTACTGCGTAGTCGATACCGTTTTCCTTAGCGAAGGTCACGATCGCGGGGATGTCCTTTGCGCCGATATCAAAGCATATAGCGTCGTTTGCGATACCGCCGTTTCCGGGGAGCGCGTAGACTACCTCGACCGCATCGTTTTCCTTTATCTTTTTGATTATGGCGTGCTCTCTTCCGCCGCCGCCAACTACAAGTATTTTCATTTTAAAGCCTCGCTTAGTATTAGTGGTGGAAAAGACGCATTCCGGTGAACGCCATGGTCATACCGTACTTGTCAGCACACTCGATAACGACGTCGTCACGAATGGATCCGCCGGGCTCTGCGATATACTTAACGCCGCTCTTCTTAGCGCGCTCAATATTGTCGCTGAAGGGGAAGAACGCATCCGAGCCGAGTGCTACGCCATCGATGGAGGCGAGGTAAGCCGCCTTCTCCTCAGCGGTGAGGGGTGCGGGCTGCTCGGTGAAGTATTTCTGCCAGTTTCCTTCTGCGGTAACGTCCTCCTCGTTGCCGTTGATATAACCGTCGATAACGTTATCTCTGTCGGGTCTGCCGAGGGTTGCCTTGAAGGGAAGAGCGAGAACCTTCTCGTGCTGGCGGAGGAACCAGGTGTTAGCCTTGTCTCCTGCAAGACGGGTACAGTGGATTCTCGACTGCTGACCTGCGCCAACTCCGATAGCCTGACCGTCAACGGCGTAGCAAACGGAATTGGACTGAGTATATTTAAGGGTGATAAGAGCAACTATAAGGTCGCGTACTGCACTCTCAGGCATATCCTTGGATGCGGTAACGACGTTGGTGAGAAGCTCCTTGTTGATCTCGAAATTGTTTCTGCCCTGCTCGAAGGTGATTCCGAAGACCTGCTTTCTCTCAATGGGAGCGGGAACGTAGTCGGGATCGATCTTAACGATGTTATAGTTTCCGTTTCTCTTGCTCTTGAGGATCTCGAGAGCCTCGGGCTCATAGCCGGGAGCGATAACGCCGTCGGAAACCTCACGCTTGATGAGAAGGGCTGTGGTAACGTCGCAAACGTCGGAAAGTGCGACCCAGTCACCGAAGGAGCACATTCTGTCGGTTCCTCTTGCTCTTGCGTATGCACAGGCAAGGGGAGACTCGTCAAGTCCTGCGATATCGTCTACGAAGCAAGCCTTCTTAAGCTTTTCGGAAAGCTTGATTCCGACTGCCGCGGAGGTGGGGCTTACGTGCTTGAAGGAGGTAACTGCGGGAAGTCCGAGAGCCTCCTTAAGCTCCTTAACGAGCTGCCAGGAGTTGAACGCGTCGAGGAAGTTTATGTATCCGGGTCTTCCCGAGAGGATCTCGATGGGAAGCTCCTCGCCGCCCTCCATAAATATCTTAGAGGGCTTCTGGTTGGGGTTACAGCCGTATTTGAGTTCGAATTCTTTCATTTTATAAATCCTCCTCGCACTTAGGCGTTTTTGTTTATCATTCTTGAGTCGGTAGCACCGCTCTCAAGGTCTGTGTAACGAACGTAAAGAGAAATCTTATTGTCTGCGTCGAGCGCATCCCAGAGCTTAGAGGTGAACTCGTCGATATCGTTGAGAGTAGCAACTCTCTCGGGCTCTCCCTGGAAGGTGGGAATGGGATTTCCGTCACAAACGTAGGTGTGGATGAAGTGACCGAGTCCTGCGAGAGAGGGATAGGAGAAGGTGTATCTGTTACAAGCAGTGCCCTCTGCATCCGCACTCTTAAGAATGCTCATCTCGTAGGTGAAATCACCGTTTGCAAAGGTAGCCATACCGCTGATTCTGGGGGTGAGGTTGGGAGCGTCGGGCTCAAACTCGCGGCTCGTAAGTGAAGCCGAGAAGGAGAGTCCTGCCTTGAGTCCCTCGTAAATGGTATCGGTCTGGTCACCGTTGGTAACCACGAGCTTGTTTTCGTAGTTACGGATAGCCGCGTAAATGATAAGGCTCGGATCCTCAACCTTGGATGCATCGTGTGGCTCAGTGTAGATAACGCCGTCCTTTTCGGTGAAAACTCTGTTTCTCGAGTTCGCGCTTCTTCCCATAATGAAATATGCGGATACGCACTTTTTACCGTCGGGAGTTTTTCCAAGCACGATTCCGCGTCCAACGTAGGAATTGCCGCGCACGAGCTCGTCAATATTATTTATCTTATAAATGTTCATTTTGCAAACCTTTCTTTAACTTTTAAACTCTGCCTGCAAGAATTTCAGAAGAAACCTTTTCGGCGGAGAGGGGAAGTATCTTCCACTCTGCGATTTTCATAACTCTCTTCTGGAGCGTTTCGGGTGTGTCGGTCGCAAGGATCTTTACAGCCTTCTGCATAATGATCTTGCCGCCGTCGGGGATCTCGTTAACGAAATGAACGGTAGCACCCGTGACCTTAACTCCGTATTCAAGAGCCGCCTCGTGAACCTTAAGACCGTAGAAGCCCTTTCCGCAGAAGGCAGGTATAAGCGACGGATGAACGTTGATTATTCTGTCCTCAAATCTGCGGGTGAATTTCTCGGAGAGTATGGACATAAAGCCTGCGAGAATTATAAGCTCGATACCGCGAGACTCAAGCTCCTCAATGAGCTTATCCTCAAAGGCATCCTGAGAGCCGAGCTCCTTTTTGCTTACCGTGATAGCTTCTATATTTGCATTCTCGGCGCGCGTGAGAGCGTAAGCACCCTTCACGTTGGATACGACGAGGGAAATGGTTCCGCTTTTGATTATTCCTGCCTTTTCTGCGTCAATGAGAGCCTGGAGATTGGTTCCTCCGCCCGAGACGAGAACGGCTATTTTAACCTTTTCCATTAGCAGAATACCACGCCGTCGTCACCCTCGATGATCTCGCCGATAACGTACGCATCCTCACCGTTAGCCTTGAGTATTTCAAGAGCGGTATCTACGTCTTCCTTAGCAACGGTGATGCTCATACCAACGCCCATATTGTAGGTGTTGAACATATCTCTTTCCGGAACGTTTCCAACCTTTGCGATGAGCTCGAAGATGGGAAGAACCTTAACCGCAGATCTATCGATCTTAGCACTCATACCCTTGGGAAGTGCTCTCGGGATGTTCTCGTAGAAGCCACCGCCGGTGATGTGGGAGATACCCTTGACGGAAACCTTTTCAAGAAGAGCGAGCACGCTCTTAACGTAGATCTTCGTGGGGGTAAGAAGAGTCTCGGCAATGGACTTGCCGCCGAGGAACTCGTTGGGAACGTAAAGATTGTCGGGGTTGTTGTCTATATCAAAGACCTTACGAACGAGCGAGAAGCCGTTGGAGTGAACGCCGCTCGATGCAAGCGCGATAACTACGTCGCCTGCCTGAGTCTTGGTGTTGTCGAGTATCTTCTTCTTGTCTACGATACCTACCGCAAAGCCTGCAAGGTCGTAGTCCTCGGTGGGCATCATGCCGGGGTGCTCTGCGGTCTCTCCGCCGATAAGAGCCGCGCCGGACTGAACGCATCCCTCAGCAACGCCGCTTACGATAGAAGCGATCTTCTCGGGAACGTTCTTGCCGCAAGCGATGTAATCGAGGAAGAAGAGGGGCTTTGCGCCGCAGCAGATGATATCGTTAACGCACATTGCAACTGCGTCGATACCGATAGTATCGTGCTTGTCCATAAGGATGGCCATCTTTACCTTGGTTCCGCATCCGTCGGTTCCGGATACGAGAACGGGCTCTTCAATGCCTGCAAGACCGAGACCGAAGCATCCGCCGAAGCCTCCTACGTCGTCAAGGCAACCCTCGTTTTTAGTTCTTGCTATGTGCTTTTTCATAAGCTCAACAGCCTTGTAGCCGGCGGTAATATCAACGCCTGCCGCTGCGTAGCTTTCGGATTTAGACTGATTATGCATAATATTATTCCTTTCCATTCCAGCAATACGTACAAAGCTTGCACGGATCTATGCCTATTGCTTTAATTATTCCTTCAAGTGATTGGAAATCGAGAGAAGCGAAGCCGAACTTGTCGGAAATATTAGCTCTGAGCTTCTGTCCTCTTTCGGTGTTTCCGTCGGAGTATTCGTCAAGGTGGTTGAAGCCCTCCTCGCCCTCAAGCTCCATGATAACTCTTCTTGCGATGAGGTCCATTTCGTTGTTTGAGCGGGAGAAATTGAGATATTTACAGGAGTACATTATAGGGGGACAAGCGGAGCGCATATGAACTGCTTTGGCTCCGTTGTCGTAAAGGAAATCAACCGTTTCCTTTATCTGAGTTCCTCTTACGATAGAGTCGTCAACGAGGAGAAGCTCCTTGCCCTCGATAAAATCGTGGACGGGGATCATTTTCATTTTGGCCACCTTTTTTCTGTCCGACTGCTTAGCGGACATAAAGCTTCTCGGCCAGGTGGGAGTATATTTGATGAAGGGGCGCGCAAAGGGAGCGAAGCTTTCGTTTGAGTAACCGATAGCGTGGGGGGTACCCGAATCCGGAACGCCGCTTACGTAGTCAAGCTTCAAGCCGGGGAACTTGACCTTATCGCTCTTGGCGAGCTCCATGCCGTTGCGGTATCTCATAGCCTCAACGTTAACGCCCTCGTAGCTCGAGGTGGTGTATCCGTAGTACGACCAGAGGAAAGCGCAGATGCGCATCTTCTCAAGCGGTGCGGACAAAACCGTATACGCGTCGGGAGTGATCTCAACTATCTCGCCGGAGCCAAGCTCGTTGCAGATGGTGTAATCAAGCTTCTGCGCCGCAAACGATTCGAAGGTAACGCAGTATCCCTTATCGTTCTTACCTATTATGACGGGGAGTCTGCCGAGCTTATCTCTTGCCGCGATCAGCGAGCCTGTGCCGGTGAGTATAAGCACGTTTGCCGTTCCGTCTATCACGCTCTGTGCGAACTTGATTCCCTCGGTAAAGCTGTCCTTCTGATTTATCATAGCGGCAACGAGCTCGGTGGAATTCACCAAGCCTCCGGTCATAGAGTTAAAATGACCGCCGTTCTTTAAAATGTATTTATCTATGAGCTCGTCGGCATTGTTTATGATACCGATCGTAGAGATCGCGTAGGTGCCGAGATGCGATTTTATAAGAAGCGGCTGAGGATCACTGTCGCTTATGCTTCCTATTGCCGCCTTACCGCGCATATCCTCGAGCGCGTGCTCGAACTTGGTGCGGAAAGGCGTATTTTCTATGTTGTGAATTACTCTTTGGAGTCCAAGCTCACCGTCGTACGCCGCCATACCGGCTCTGCGTGTTCCGAGATGCGAATGGTAGTCGGTTCCGAAGAAAACGTCGACTACGCAGTCCTCCTTAGATGTTATTCCGAAAAATCCACCCATGTTTTTGTTCCGTTTCCTTTTTGAATAAAATACAACAAGAAGTCAATATACCGGCAAACGCCAAATGATATATTGACTCTTGTTAAAGTTTCTATTAAGCGAAGAAGAGCTCGGAGAGAGTCATAGGATCAATATACTCGCCGTTCTTGTAAACGCGCATATTGCCCGATGCGATCTCGTCGATGAGCATAACCTTGCCGTCTTTGTCATATCCGAACTCGAACTTGATATCGTAGAGAACGAGTCCCTTTTCCTTAAGATCGTCAGCAACGATAGCGGTGATCTTCTGAGTCATGACCTTGATATCGTCGTACTGCTCAGCAGTCATAACGCCAAGATCGA
>JBGVKA010000167.1:0-3018 GCA_045129715.1 Eubacteriales bacterium
GGAGCAGACGGTCTTCTGTACGTTATAGCACTTGCCTTGAACGCACTGGTCATAACTGTAGTTTTTTGCGGAAAAATAACGCTCGTCAGGCAGGTAAAACTGTTTTTGGCGTTTCTTATATTCGAAACACTTATCGGCGGCTTTGTTACGTTTATATACAGTGCACTTGACCAATATTTTTACCCATTGTTCAACGCCGGGGCAATCGGAGCCGAGAATAAAAATTTAATTATTCTTGCACTGCTTATAATGATGACGTACGGGATACTGCGATTGCTTTTAATAATTTTCAGCGGATCGACGGAAGAAGCTAACGCGAGATTAAGCATCACTATCCTCGGAAAAGAAGCTACGACCGATGCATTGGTGGACAGCGGTAATCTTCTCAGAGATCCTATTGATTCCTCAGCCGTGGTGATCGTGAAGCGAAGTGCAATAAATAATATAATAGGAAGCAAAAAAATAACGGATGACGAAAGATTCAAGACGAGAATTCGCATAATTCCGATAAAAACACTCTCGGAAGAAAAAATACTTATAGGAATTAAAAGTGATTTTATAGCTATCAATGATAGAAATCTTAAATTTGAAAATACTGTTATTGCGATAGACGAGGAGGAGGGAAGCTTCGCGGGGTACTCGGCACTTTTGCCGTCGTGCTTCCTCGCAAAGTAGCGTTACTATGAAGCTTAGCATAAAAATTAAGCGTTTTATACTCAGGATCTTTGGAAAAGATAAGGTTTATTACATAAACGGAAGTGAAACGTTACCTGCACCGCTTGATTTAGCGGAGGAGGAAAGAATGATAGCCAATATAGACTGTGAGTGGGCGAGGCAGTCTTTGATCGAGCACAATCTCAGGCTCGTGGTGTACATAGCAAAAAGATTTGAAAATACGGGCGCAGGGATAGAGGAGTTAATCTCGATAGGCACGGTCGGGCTCATCAAAGCGGTATCGTCTTACAACAGTGAGAAAAACATCAAGCTTGCAACCTACGCATCAAGATGCATAGAAAATGAAATTCTGATGTTTATAAGAAAAAGCGCGCAAAGAAAAAAGGAAATATCCATCGATGAGCCACTAAGCGTTGATTACGATGGAAACGAGCTTCTTTTATCGGATATTTTAGGTAGTGAGGCGGATGCGGTTTCACGCGAGATGGAGGAGGACGAGGAGCGCAGAATTTTAAGAAATGCGGTTATGGATCTCTCCGAAAGGGAAAGAATAATTATAGAGCTTCGCTTCGGTCTTTTCGGAAAACCTGAGCTCACGCAAAAGGAGGTAGCCGACTCTCTCGGCATATCTCAGAGCTATATATCGAGGCTTGAGAAGAAAATTATGCACAGATTACGCAGAAAAATCGAAGAAAAAATATAAAAATTACATATTTTAAAGAAAAATACTATTTTTTTTTGAAAAAACTATTGCAAAACTACGAAAGATGTGATATACTAAGTGAGTATTAAAATGAATAACTATGTAAAGAGGTGTTAAAAAATGAAGGCAGGAATACATCCCGAATGCAAAGAAGCTACCATCAGATGCGCTTGTGGTGAGGTTGTTTATACTCACTCCGTAAAGGGTGATCTCAACGTTGAAATTTGCTCTAAGTGCCATCCTTTCTATACAGGTAAGCAGAAGTTTGTAGATGCAGGCGGACGCGTTGATAAGTTCAAGAAGCGTCTTGCAATGACCAAGTAATCATTGCCGAAAGAGTGTGGATAGTCACTTTTGATTGATCCACGCTCTTTTTTTCATTTTTGGAGGTTTTATGGAAGAAAATATGATAAAACGCGCCATTCTCGTTTCGGTCGTAAAGAACACCGCTGAGCTTGAGGAGGCTGAGAGAAGCCTTGACGAGCTTGAGAGACTTCTCGATACCGCAGGCGGTGAATCAATCGCGAGAGTAATACAGGTTAAGCCTACCTTTGATCCCAGGACCGTTATCGGCAGCGGTAAGGTCATCGAGATAAAGGAGCTCGCAGAGGCGGAGAAGGCAGAGCTTGTGATCTTCGATTTCGAGCTTTCTCCTATGCAGATAAGAAACCTGGAGGATGATATAGGCGTTGACGTTATAGACAGAAGCATGCTCATTCTCGATATATTCGCCCTTCACGCAACGTCGGGCGAGGGAAAGCTTCAGGTCGAGCTTGCTCAGCTTAAATATACCGCGCCTCGCTTGGTCGGAAAAGGCGCAAAGCTTTCTCGACAGGGTGGCGGTATCGGAACCCGTGGTCCCGGAGAAACTCAGCTTGAAAGTGACAGACGCCATCTTCATACGAAAATAGCATCGCTTGAGGCAAGACTTCGCGAGCTTGAGCATAACAGAGGAGTTATGCGCGCTCAGAGAGATAAGAGCGGTCTTGTAAAAATAGCGGTAGTAGGATATACGAACGCAGGCAAATCCACGCTTTTAAACAGACTTACGGGCGCATCCGTTCTTGCTGAGGACAAGCTTTTCGCAACGCTTGATCCTACGACGAGAAAATTGCTCCTTCCTTGCGGAGAAACGGTTCTTCTTACCGATACCGTAGGATTTATAAGAAAGCTCCCGCACCACCTTGTAGAAGCCTTTAAATCAACGCTTGACGAGGTAAAGTACGCGGACGTTCTTATGATCGTTTCCGATATTACCGATCCTGAAGTCAGAGAGCATATCGAGGTTACCGAGGGAATTATATCCGAGCTTTCCGCGGAAGCAAAGCCGCGTATATACGTTTACAATAAATCGGATAAGCCCGGTGAAACGTATTACACCGTACCTCAGGAAAATACCGTTATAGTATCCGCCAAGGAAGGTCGTGGAATAGATACGCTTCTTGAGACTATAGAGAGGGTAATTCACGACGGCAAGACCGAGTGTGAGCTTCTTATTCCTTATAACGAGCAATCGAAGGTCAGCCTTCTTTACGATAATTATACCGTCGTTAGTGTGGATTACGTTGACAACGGAATTTCCGTTAAAGCGATACTAGGTGCCGACGAGCGCGGAATGTTCGCAAAATATATTGTAGATT
>JBGVKA010000168.1:0-8221 GCA_045129715.1 Eubacteriales bacterium
GGTATGCGAACCTCGTGCCTACGGCACAAGGTCTCGCCACGGGGCGTACCACATAAAAAGCACCCCAACTTCTTGGGGTGCTTTTTATGTGGCGCGCCCTGGAGGATTCGAACCTTCGACCTACCGGTTCGTAGCCGGGCACTCTATCCACTGAGCTAAGGGCGCAATATTTGGAGCGAGTGATGGGAATCGAACCCACGCGACCAGCTTGGAAGGCTGGAATTCTACCATTGAACTACACTCGCACGTTGCTTGACAGCTTTTATATAATATCACAAACGATTTGATTTGTCAAGACTTTTTTGAAAAGTTTTTTTATTTTTTTGATATTTTTTTAAAAAGAGGTAAAATCTCCGAAAAAAATGAAAATTTTACCTCTTTTTGTACTCTATAGTTAGTATTTTGTATTATTTTACAACGATGTTGATGATCTTTCCGGGAACTACTATTTCCTTAACGACAGTCTTTCCCTCGATAGCCTCACCGACCTTTTCGTCAGCCTTTGCAATTGCAAGTATCTCGTCCTTGGATGCATTGTTGGGAACGAGTACCTTTGTCTTTACCTTACCGTTGATCTGTACGGGAAGCTCTACGGTATCGTCGATAGTCTTGCTCTCGTCGTACTCGGGCCAAGGAGCAATGGAAATAAGCTCGGTACCGCCAAGAAGCTCGTTGATCTCCTCTGCTACGTGAGGAGCGAAGGGAGAGAGTATCTTAGCGAAGGTGGTAAGCTCGTCCTTGGTGAGACTTCCTACCTCGTATATAGAGTTGATAGCACCCATCATTGCCGCGATAGCAGTGTTGAAGCGCATATTATCGATATCGGTGCTTACCTTCTTGATAAGCTTGTGCATAACCTTTTCAAGCTCGGGAGTAACACCCTCACCCTTAACGATATCCACGAGATTCATAACTCTGTCAAGGAATCTCTTACAGCCCTTGATGGACTGAGTGTTCCAAGGAGCAGACTGCTCGAAATCACCGATGAACATCTCGTAAAGACGCATAGTATCAGCACCGTAATCACGAATGATATCGTCGGGATTTACTACGTTTCCGCGAGACTTGGACATCTTCTCACCGTTCTCGCCAAGTATCATACCGTGGCTCGTACGCTTTGCGTAAGGCTCGCTCTTGTCAAGAATATCGATGTCATAAAGGAACTTGGACCAGAATCTCGAATAAAGAAGGTGGAGAGTGGTGTGCTCCATACCGCCGTTATACCAGTTAACGGGCATCCAGTACTGAAGAGCCTCCTTGGATGCAAGTGCCTCGTTGTTGTGAGGATCGCAATAACGAAGGAAATACCAGGAGGATCCTGCCCACTGAGGCATCGTATCGGTCTCTCTCTTTGCCTTACCGCCACACTTAGGACACGAGCAGTTTACCCAATCGGTCATGAGTGAAAGGGGCGATTCACCCGTTTCGGTAGGCTCGTAGGAGTCAACGTCGGGAAGCTCAAGAGGAAGCTCGGATTCGGGCACGGGAACCCAACCGCACTTTTCACACTCTACGAGAGGAATGGGCTCTCCCCAATATCTCTGACGGGAGAATACCCAGTCTCTAAGCTTGAAGTTGACCTTTTCTTCTCCGATACCGTTCTCCTCGAGGAACTTGATCATAGCACGCTTAGCGTCTGCAACCTCAAGTCCGTTAAGGAATCCGGAGTTTACGAGCTTGCCCTCTGCAACGTCGGTATACGCTTCATTCTGTACGTCACCGCCTGCAACTACCTCGATAATGGGAAGATCGAATTTCTTAGCAAAATCAAAGTCACGCTCGTCGTGTGCGGGAACTGCCATAATGGCACCGGTTCCGTAGCCTGCGAGAACGTAATCCGAGATGAAGATCGGAATTTCCTTTCCGGTTGCAGGGTTGATAGCACAAACGCCGTCAAGTCTTACACCGGTCTTATCCTTAACGAGCTCAGTACGCTCGAAATCAGACTTTTTGGATGCTTCGAATCTGTAGTTCTCTACCTCATCGTAGTTCTTGATAAGGGACTTCCACTTTTCAACGTTTGCGTGCTCGGGAGCTATTACCATGTAGGTTGCGCCAAAGAGTGTGTCGCATCTGGTGGTATATACTCTGAGCTTATCGCCTGCGGTGGTGTTGAAATCGATTTCCGCACCGTGAGACTTTCCTATCCAGTTAATCTGCTGAGTCTTAACTCTCTCTATGTAGTCAAGTCCGTCAAGATCGGAGATAAGTCTGTCTGCATACTCTGTGATCTTGAGCATCCACTGGCTCTTGACCTTACGGATGACCGCAGATGCACATCTTTCACAAACACCGTTAACTACCTCTTCGTTCGCAAGAACGACCTTACAGGATGTACAGAAGTTAACAGCCATTTCCTTTTTATATGCAAGTCCCTTCTTGAAGAGCTGAAGGAATATCCACTGAGTCCACTTGTAATAGTCGGGATCGGTGGTGTTGATCTCTCTGCTCCAGTCGAATGAAAGACCGAGTGCCTTAAGCTGAGACTTGAATCTCGCTACGTTTTTCTCGGTAACGAGCTTGGGGTGGATCTTATTCTTGATAGCATAGTTCTCGGTGGGCAATCCAAACGCATCCCATCCCATGGGGAACAAAACGTTGAAGCCCTGCATTCTCTTCTTTCTTGAAACTATGTCAAGCGCGGTATAAGGACGGGGGTGACCAACGTGAAGTCCCTGTCCGGAGGGATAAGGAAACTCTACCAGGGTGTAGTATTTAGGCAGAGTGAAATCCTGCTTTGCCGCAAAAGGATTCTTTTCATCCCAGATCTTTTGCCATTTCGGCTCGATTTTCTTGTAATCGTACTGCATTTTATTTATCCTTCTTCTCTAAATTATATTTTTCATCAACCTCTTTAACGAGGGAATCTATATCCTGCTTGCATTCGGGAGGTAGAAGTCTGTCAAAGTTGTAAAAGGCTCTGCCCTCGCTATCAAAGATATTCACGATCAAGGTTCCGAAATCAACGAGGATCCAAGGATTTCCCTTTTTACCCTCAATTCTTAAAGCACTTTGACCGCGCATTTCAAAATTGTCCGCCACGTCATCTGCAAGAGAAGCCACGTGCGTTGCCGAGCGTCCCGTTGCATTAACGTAATAATCGGTTATAGAGGTGTATTCCTTAACGTTATACATAGTAACGTCAAGCGCGAGCTTTTCAAGCAACACCTTAACGGCTTCTGCGGCGAGTTTTTCTCCGTCCGCCTTAGCGAGCTCGTCTGTTTTTACCACGTCAAATGTCATACTTTCTCCCTGAAAAAATCTATTTTTTTACTATACGAAGATCCCTGACGTCCTCTGACGAATATTCGCGATACTTTGACCTCACGTCCTCGTATATGTCAACGAAGGCCGCGTTATCATCCTTGACGAAAACTCGTCGGGAATCAAACTCCTTTGTTGCAAACATATATTCACTTGCTATTTCTGCCGCGTTTTTTCTGTTCAAAACATAAAAAGATAATCCATTTTCATTTTCCGTAGGTTCTCCGGGAACTGTAACGTAAAAGGCACTTTTGTTTCCCTTTGAATTAAGCACGTCAATAAAAACGTTGATGAAGTCATAGAGCTTAACGTCCGTTATAACTTCTCTTTCTACGATTGCGGCGAGCTTAAAGATCGTCTGGATCTTCAGTCCCGATACCGCTTTTGAAAAGAGCGCGTTCAAAAAAAGCTTTTGGGCATCGATCCTACCGAGGTCCCCCATTGCGTATCCGCTTCTGTATCTTACGAATCGCTCCGCAACCGATCCGTCGATATGATTTTTGCCTTTTTTCAAAACTATTGGCTCTTCGCCGTCGATGTTTATACTCTTGTCCGAATCGAGCTCGATATCCAATCCGCCGATCGTATCAACGATCTTTTTGAAGGTATCTATTCTGATGCCGAAAAAACCGTCGAATTCGGTTCCGAAAGCCTCTGCGATTTCTCTTGAAGCATCCGACAGTGCCACTATTTGTGACTTTCCTTCAGACACCCCGGACGAATACAACTGGTTGATTTTGTTTTGGACCTTGCCAAAGCCGAAATACGTATCTCTCGGTATCTGAGCAACTCTCGCCTCTGACGTTTTTGCATCGTATGAAACGGTAAAAAGAACGTCGGTATTTTCCGCTGCGTCATCGAACCCCGCAACGAGAAATACGTACCTATCCTTTTCATAATCCATAGCAGCCCTTTTAACTGCCGGAGCACATCCAACGAGCACCGCCAACGCGAGCAAAACAACAAATATAAGCTTTTTCATAAACCAAGCCTCCGAAATTTCTTTCGGTTAGTTTATGTCGAAAGCTCGTATTATAAGCCTTACAAATTGTTCAATTCAAGATATTTTTTGGCTATATAAATTCTTGAATTTATCGGTTGTCCCATTCTTTCAAGTGCCTCAAGCGCACCGTTTATAGCGGCAAGAAAAGCTTCGTCAAGTCTTTTTGCTCTGCCGACCGTATCAAGAGCTTCGATTCCGTCAAGTAAAAATTCCCGTACCTTAACGCAAGATGAATATATTCTCGTATCCTCTGCGTAATCGGAGACGAAAATTATCTTATCAAACGTACTCATATTCTCGCACGCCAAAGTGTGATTAAACACCGCGGAAAGAATGTCATCAGTAGCAAAATCGGAAAAATCCCTCTTTACTACGTAAGGTGCGGAAAACGAATGGATAACTCCGATCGTTTCCTTATCCTCTTCAGTGAGCTCAAACGCATTTTCACGAAGAATATCAAACTGAAGCTCTAACGGCATTTCCTTTGATATATCGTGCAAAACGGCTGCTGCTCTCAGCTCGAGAACTCTCTCGGGTAAAATCAACTCTCCAAGCTTCTTAGCGCATCTTTCAACACCGAGAGTGTGTAAAAAACGCTTCTCGCTCATACGGAGTCTTACCTTTTCCTTTAGATCCAAAAGCTTTTCTTCGCTGAAAACCAAGTCAAACCTCCGCCTTAAAGCTCAATTCTCTTCTTTTTTACCGATTCCTTATAAAGAACGAATCTCGTTCCAACGCAAGAAACTACCTCACACTCGATAGCCTCTGCTATTACGGAAGCGGCTTCCTTTGCGGTATATCCGCTATTTTCAAGCACGCGCGCCTTGATAAGCTCTCTTGCCTCAAGTGCGTTTGCTATCTGCTTACATATCTCGTCCGTGATACCGCCCTTGCCTATTTGGAAAATAGTATCAAGGCTCTGGGAAAGCGAACGCAGATACGCTCTCTGCTTACTCGTTATCATATTTATTTACCTGACAATTAAATTTCGTTACTTTCAAAAAGTGCAGAGGTGAACTCCTGAGCATCGAAGGGCTTCATATCGTCTATCTGCTCTCCAACGCCTATAAACTTAACGGGAATGCCAAGTTCCTTCTTGATAGAGAAGATTATTCCGCCCTTTGCGGTACCGTCAAGCTTCGTAAGAATAAGACCGGTAAGCTTTGATGCTTCCTTGAATTCTCTCGCCTGCATAACCGCATTCTGACCGGTGGTAGCATCAAGAACGAGGAGCGTTTCCTTCGCACTGTCGGGAAGCTCTCTTGATATAACTCTATCGATCTTCGCGAGCTCATCCATAAGATTTTTCTTATTATGGAGTCTTCCTGCAGTATCTATTATAAGAACGTCTGCATTTCTGCTCTTAACAGCTCCGATGGCATCAAAAACGACCGACGCGGGATCTGCACCGGCAGCCTGCTTGATTATATCAACGCCCGCTCTGTCACACCATACGGAAAGCTGCTCTGCCGCAGCCGCACGGAAAGTATCCGCGGCGGCAACGACGACCTTTTTCTTTTGCGATTTTAATTCTTTTGCAATTTTTCCTATAGAGGTGGTTTTGCCCACGCCGTTAACTCCGACAATAAGTATTACCGAAGGCTTTGTGGACATATTAAGAGGCTCGTGCTCACCAACGAGGTTCTTCATTATGTCGATAAGAGCAACCTTTACCTCTTCCGCCTCTTTTATGTTGTTTTCCACGACGAACTCACGGAGCTCGTCAAGGATCTCCTCGGTGGTATTAACGCCCATATCCGCGGATATAAGAAGCTCCTCAAGCTCATCAAAAAGATCCTCATCGACCTT
Organism: Eubacteriales bacterium; assembly: GCA_045129715.1. Lineage (GTDB taxonomy): Bacteria > Bacillota > Clostridia > Oscillospirales > CAG-272 > UBA1740. Next base: position 6,077 of record JBGVKA010000168.1, read on the forward strand.
TCTGAAGGACTTAAAAAGCGCGTCTATCTTACCAACGATAGCATTTTTAGTCTTCAAAAGACCGTTTTTTAATTTATCAAAAAATCCCATTAACCAAGCAACTCCTTCTGCTTTCCTTCAATTTCGTCAACGTTGAGCTCGATTGCCTGCGAGATACCTCTTTGCGGCATCGTTACACCGTAAAGACGGTTACCTACCTCCATTGTGCCTCGACGGTGCGTGATAAGAATGAACTGAGTATCCGAAGCAAGCTTCTTAACGTACTCGCCAAATCTGAAAACGTTTACCTCGTCAAGCGCAGCCTCGATCTCGTCAAGGATACAGAAGGGGGTGGGGTTGACCTTAAGTATTGCAAAGAGCAATGCTATAGCCACGAAGGACTGCTCTCCTCCCGAAAGAAGAGACATGCTCTTAATAATTTTACCGGGAGGCGCCGCCTTTATCTCGATACCTGAGGTAAGAACGTCCTCGGGATCTACGAGATTAAGCTCTGCGCTACCGCCTCCGAACAATTCCTTGAAGGTAATGCCGAAGTTCTTATTTATAGCCTCAAATGCGGTTACGAAGCTTGAGCGCATCTCCTCCTCGAGTCTGGCAATTATTCCTACGAGCTCATCGTAAGAGTTCGTGAGATCCACGTACTGAGTATTAAGCGCATCGTAACGCATTTTAACCTCTGCGTACTCCTCGATTGCCTGAGGATTGTAATTACCGAGAGCACGAAGCTTTGCACGGCTTGAGGACTGAATATGAGCGATCTCTTCGCGGTTTTCTGCGGTTACGGGAGGATACGACAATGCAACTGCATCCTCGTATGAGATCTCATAATCATCCCAAAGCTGAGCTCCGAGCTTCTCCTGACGTTCCTTTAGCTTAAGAACGTTGTTTTCATCGTTGAGAACCGCCTGATAGCATACGTCACGGCTCGAGGAACGCTCCTTGAGCTTGACTCTAATCTCAGCAAGAGTTCTGTCAAACTCGTCGTTTCCTGCCTCAAGAGCGCGTCTTTCGTCGTTGAGCTTTCTTATCTCTTCCTCAAGAGCTCTCGATTCGGTTTCGTTCTGCTCACGCGTCTCGTCAAGAGAATCGCGCTTCGATTCGATATCCGAAATTCTTCTCTTTTGTATCTCTCGCTCTTCGTTAAGGTCTGAAAGACGCTCGTCGATGGATGCGATCATTTGCTCAAGGCTCTCGATATCCTTTCGCGCCTCGGTAGCCTTTACGAATATATCGGTAGCCTTCTGTCCGTACTCGTCGTATTTCTCGTCAAGCACGCCCATTTCCTCGGAGCGTTTCGAACGGAATTCCTTGAGAGCTTCTATTCTCTCAACGTTCGCGCTGTACTCAGAGGTGAGACGAACGATCTCCTCCTCAGCCTTCGACTGCTGACCGATGAGGTTGTTATAATCGTATTTGAGCTTCTCAACTATATTTCTGTTTGCGTTATATTTAGCGTTAGCGTTGTCAAGTGCCGCGAACTGACCTCTGGAAAGAGTAAGGAGTATCTCCTTTTCCTGCTCTGCCTTCTTGCCGTTCTCATATGCTTCCTTGTATTCTGCCGCTATTTCTACGAGTGCCTCCTCGTATTCCTTGATCTTGGTTCCGAGTGCCTCGCCCTTTTCCTTAAGAGCGGCAATTTCGGTAAGTCTTGAAAGGATACCGCTATCCTTCTTAGCACTACCACCTGTGAAAGCACCGCCGGCGTTGATGACCTGACCGTCAAGAGTAACGAGCTTCACCTTATAATTGAGCTTCTTTGCCGCAACGGAAGCGTTATCGATGTTATCGAATACGACCGTTCTTAAAAGCAAGAACTCAATAACGGAGCGGTATTTATCATCGGTAGCCACAAGGGTATCCGCTCTGCCAACGAATCCGTCGAAGGTCTTCGCCTTGCGTATCTCGTCGGTCTCGGTTGCGGGACGGATCGCACTTATAGGATAGAAGGTAGCACGTCCTGCATTCGCGCTCTTTAGTGCGTGAATTGCCGCCTTTGCCGTACCCTCATCGTCAACGACGATGTTCTGCAAGCTTCCGCCGAGTGCGGTCTCTATTGCGGTAATATAAGCCTTATCAACGTTTATAAGAGAGGAAAGCGGTCCGTGAATCTTTCCGGGTGCCTTGAGGTCTCCGTTATTGTATTCA